>JBIOJD010000255.1:0-5983 GCA_044450485.1 Polyangiales bacterium
CCGCCATCCGTCGAGGCGTCCGATTCTCGCCAGCGGTCGGTCACGCAGCTGAGCAAGCCGACACACGCCACCGCCCACACCGTCCGCGACGGTTTGCCAAGGCCCCCTCGTCTCCACATCTCTCGAGCTCCACTTCTCGAACGCCCAAGCCCCGCTCGGCGCTCTCTGCTTCTTTCAGGACTCGGTCAGAGCTGAAAGCAGTTTCGCGTGATAGTTGTGATTCAGCGCCCTTGTCAATCGGGGGTCGGTGACCGGTTGGTCCATGGTTGGTGACCGGCGCGCGACACCTGACGAGAACGGGTCATGCCCGCGCGTTGCGTGCGGCGCGCCCGCTCGCCCGCAAAGCATGAAGCGTGCCGCGCAAGCTAGCGACGCAGCGATTCGTGCAAGCGCGTGATCTCGCTAGGGTCTCTCGCGCGGTTGCTCAGCGGGCGCGCCCACTGCGCGAGGCGAGCATGTGCCAACTTGTGCCGCGAACGAAACGAGTTGTCACTCCGCAACACATCATCGTCCACCCAACAACTGCCCCAGGTGAAACGCCACCGTCTCCCTCGCATACAGCGTCCAGCCGTAGAGGTAGCTCCGGCGGCCGCGGTCTTCGATGCCGTTCGGGAACAGTGCGCGCAGCTTCTCGAAGCGCTCCTGCGAGCGTGTAGCGAAGATCATCTCGCACGAGGTGGGGATCCACAGGCAGCGAAAGCCTTGCTGTTTGGCGCGCTGCACGGCTTCGGGCACGCCGATGATCCAGCTGTCGTGGAAGACGACGATGCCTTCCTTTGCGACGTAGGGCAGCACGCCGTCGAAGTCGTGGCTGACTTGCGGATGGCGGTGCAGGCCGTCGATGAAGACGAGGTCGTAGGACTTCTGCTCGACGGTGGCTGCTATGTCCTGAGGAGCGGTGCCCTTCTTGTTGATCAGGATGTCGCCGAGGCCGAGGTCGTCGGCGAGCGCTTGTGCGATCGCAGCAGACTTCTGTCCCGCACCCTCGCTCTGGTTGTCGAGCGTGATCACGCGTTTGCCGCCGCAGCGCTTCATCACGTCTGCGATGTACGCCGACGAAAAGCCGAAGGCGTTGCCGATGATGTAGCAGTGCTCGGGGCGGAAGCCTTCGACCAGCTTGCCGAAGGCCAGGCACTCGTCTTCGCCGATCGAGATCGGGTAGTGGTGGCCGCGCAATCGGCGGTGTGGTCCGCCCGGATTGAGAAGGCCGCGTTCCCACAGAAAGCTCACCTCGGCGATCCGGCCGAGCGCCTCGGTCACGCGCTTGAGCGATTCATCCATAGAGCGCCTGTATACCGCGAGCGGCGTGTGCACCGCAAAAGGTACCCGGTGCGACGAGATCAGCGCGGTCGCGGCTTTCGCGTCGGAGGGTCCGCGTTGCGGGAGGCGCGCTGGGGCAAGCCGAAGACGCTGCGTGCGAGTGTGTCGAGGTCCGACTGCTGGGCGTAGGTGCCGAGGTTGCCGTCGAGCCAAAGCGTCGCGAGGCCGTGCGCGAGCGCCCAGGCCGTGGTGGCACGCAGCGCGAGCGCGTCGGGCGCTGGATCGCCGCCGAGCGCTGCGCGCACAACCTCGAGCAGGCCGTCGTAGGCGACGCGCGAGGCGTGCGCGAACGCCGGGTCGTCTTGGCGTAACAGCTCCGGGCGGAACATCAGCTCGAAGTAGGCGCGGTGCTCGACCGCGAACATCACGTAGGCCCAGCCGGTCCACGCGAAGCGCACCACGGGATCGTCGCCGCCGCGCTCTGCGCCTGCCCGCTGAGACTCCGCAAAGCGTACGAAGCCTTCCGTCGCCAGCGCCGTGAGCAGGCCGGCCTTGTCGCCGAAGTGGTGAGCGGGCGCGGCGTGCGAGACGCCGGCGCGGCGTGCGACCTCGCGCAGGCTGATCGCCGCGGGACCCCGCTCGCGGAGCAGCTCGAGCGCGGCGGTGAGCAGGGCTTCGCGCAGGTGGCCGTGGTGGTAGCTGGTCTTCTTGGGGCGGGGCATGTTCGCCAAGATAAGTCTTGACATCGTCAAGATACAGGGGCAATCTCCATCTTGACATTGACAAGATGCGCGCCGCCCCGCGCGCCTGAGCCAAGGAGCCAAACATGACGACCATTGCGACCGCCGAGAACACCAGCCCCGCACGCGCCGAGCGCGCGCCCGACAACCCCTATCTGCAAGGCAATTTCGCCCCCGTGCCGCAGGAGCAGACGCTCGGCGAGCTGCGGGTACGCGGCGCGCTGCCGCCCGAGCTGCGCGGCGTGTTGATGCGCAACGGGCCGAATCCCATCGGCGCGGTGCCGAGCTCACACCACTGGTTCGTGGGCGACGGGATGCTGCATGCGATCGAGATCCGCGATGGCCACGCGCTCGGCTACCGCAACCGCTTCGTGCGCACGGCGCACGTGAAGGAGACGCTCGGCCTCGCCGCCGCGCCTGTGAGCCCACACGCGCCGGTCATCCAGGGCTCAGGCTCGGTCAACGTGATTCGCCATGCAGGGCGCATTCTCGCGCTCGGCGAGGTCGGCTTGCCGTATGAGATGACCTCTGCCGCCGACACCGTGCGCCAGTACGACTTCGACGGTGTGCTGCGCTCGGCCATGACGGCCCATCCCAAGATCGATCCAGTCACCTCCGAGCTGTTCTTCTTCGGCTACGACATCGGCCCCGTCAACTTGCGCTATCACGTGGCCGACGCGCAGGGCCGCTTGCAGAAGACGCTCGAGATCGCGACGCCCAAGCCGACCATGATGCACGACTTCGGCGTGACCGAGACGCGTGTGGTGTTCATGGACCTTCCGGTCGTGCTCGACTTCTCGTTGATCGAGCAGGGCTATCTGATGCCTTACCGCTGGGACGACAGCTACGTCCCGCGCATCGGCGTGATGCGGCGCGACGGCGACGGCAGCGACTTGCGCTGGTTCGAGATCCCGCCTTGCTACGTGTACCACCCGTTCAACGCCTACGATGACGGGGCGCGCATCGTCATGGACGTGGTCGAGCACGCTCGCACCTTCGACCAGAGCCGGCTCGGCCCCGAGCACTCGACGCCGCCGCGCTGCGTGCGCTGGGAGATCGATCCCGAGCTCGGGCGTCTCACGCGCACCGTCATCGACGAGCGCGGTCAGGAGTTCCCGCGAGTCGACCCGCGCAAGGCCTGCCGCCGTCATCGCTACGGCTACAGCGTGGAGTCGACCTGGGCGAACGGCCAGGGCATCGGCTTCACCGGCCTGCTCAAGTACGACTTCGACCGTGGCGAGACGCTGGAGCACGCAGTCGAGCCCGGCCAATCCGCGAGCGAAGGCGTGTTCGTGCCGGTGGGCCCGGGCGAGGATGAAGGCTTCGTGCTCGCCCCGGTCTACGACGCGCGCACCAACAGGAGCGAAGTGCGCGTGATCGATGCGCAGCGTTTCGCTGCCAAGCCGGTTGCCGTGATAGAGCTGCCGGTCAGGATCCCGTTCGGGTTCCACGGAGACTTCTTCCAAGGTTGATGGATGCGCGGGTTGGGGACGGCATTGCAAGATTGCACACCGTCCCATCCCGCGCTTACGCTCCAGCGGCGCGCACAGCTCGATGTGACCTCCGCGATGTTGCCGGACAGAAATCGGCAAGAAATCTCGCCTGAGCAGACTCAGACTGAGATCACGCTCTGACCGGCGCCATGCATAAGGATTCACAGGCCATCCCGGATACGCACAGCGGGCTGCGGCTCGCGGCTCCGCCGTATCAAGTCCAGTGTCGGACCGTGCACGGATACCGGCGTGCGTTCGTGCACACCGGGTCCGGGCCTGCGTTGCTGCTGATCCACGGCATCGGCAACGATCTCTCGACCTGGAACGAAGTGATCGCGGATCTCGCCCGCGACCACACGGTGATCGCTCCCGACCTGCTCGGTCACGGACGCTCCGAGAAGCCGCGCGCCGACTACTCGGTGGCCGCATACGCCAACGGCATGCGCGACCTGCTCAGCGTGCTCGACATCGAGCGCGTGACCGTCGTCGGACACTCGCTCGGCGGCGGCGTGGCGACGCAGTTCGCGTATCAGTACCCCGCGCGCTGCGAGCGCTTGGTGCTGGTCAGCAGTGGCGGCGTGGCGCGCGACGTGCATCCGCTGCTGCGCCTGGCCACGGTGCCAGCTGCGGACGTGGCCATGGGTTTGGTGCAAGCGCCGCTCGTCGAGCAGGCCACGCGCTGGACGTTCGCGCTGTTGTCGGCGCTCGACCACGACATCGCGATCGATCGCGACATCGTGCTTGCGATGCTCGATGGGCTACGCCATGCCGCCGCGCGCCGAGCGTTCGTGCGCACCTTGCGATCGGTGGTGGACCTGCGCGGCCAGGTCGTGACGATGCTCGACCGCTGCTACCTCGCCGCCGACATGCCGACCTTGCTCGTGTGGGGCGCCCGCGACGCGGTCATCCCGCTCGAGCACGGCAAGCTCGCGCACGCGGCCATGCCCGGAAGCCGGCTCGAGGTGTTCGAAGGCGCCGGGCACTTCCCCCACCGCCGCGAGCCTCAGCGTTTCGTCACACTGCTGCGGGACTTCCTCGCCACCACCGAGCCCTCCCGCCACGACGTCGCCGCCTGGCGCAACCGCCTGCGCGCGGGCCGCCCCGGATCGCTGTCGAGCCTGCCGCTGTCGCGCGCGATGTGAGGGGAAGCCTGAACGCCGAAGACCGTACCGGATGCGCTCACGCCCCGCTCGCCGACTCCATCGCTTCCAGCATGTCCACGTCGACCGCGACCGTCACCTCATGCTGGCCCCCTCCGAGGATCACGCCGCGGATCGGCGTGACGTCGTCGAAGTCGCGGCCGAAGGCGACGGTGACGTGCTCGTCTTCGGGGATCAGGTCGTTGGTGGGGTCGAAGTCGATCCAGCCTTGGCCGGGCACGAAGGTTGCGAACCACGCGTGCGACGCGTCGGCGCCCACGAGCTTGGGCCTGCCGGGCGGTGGCCGCGTCAATAGATAGCCGCTGACGTATCGGGCGGGCAGTCCGAGCGAGCGCAGGCAGCCGATGGCCACGTGCGCGAAGTCCTGGCACACGCCGCGCCGGTCGCGCATCACGTCGCTGATCGGGGTGGTCACGTCTGTCGCCGTTCCGTCGTAACGAAAGTCGTCATGGATGCGCGAGGTGAGATCGCGCACCGCGCGCAAAATTGGTCGGCCTGCGGTGAAAGAGGGCAGGGCGTACGCGCGCAGCTCTTCCGACGCGGCCACGCGCGGCGAATCGAAGCTCATCGAGCACGCGTCGAGAATGTCGCGGTGCCGGTCGTCGCGTACGCGGCGGGTGACCTGGTCCCAGGCGGGCGTGGCATCGAGGTTGGGCGGCGGCGGCGCCGTGAGCTCCACCACGCTGCGCGCCACGACCTCGAGGCCGCGATGCGGCTCGCTGAGGCTGAAGCTCAATGTGCGGTTGCCGAAGTAGTCGAAGCGGCGGCGGCGGGCTTCGGGTTGTGGTTGGACGTCGAGGTCGTGGCTCAGCACGCGCTGGTTCTCGCGGTCGCGCGGTGAGACGCGCGCCTCGTGGTGCGAGGTGGTGACCGGCTCGCCGTAGCGATAGCTCGTGCGGTGCGACACCTGCAGCTTCATCGCCTGGGCTCCTCTCGCTCGGGCCTCGCAGGCGCGTCGTCGTGCCCCAGGTGACGGGACACGGTCGCGTGAGCGAGGTAGCGATCGGACAGCGTGTCCGAGAGCGCCGGGATGCGGGTCGCCAGATCGAGCAGCAGCTCCATGAACGCTGCGCGCTCACCTTGCTCGTTCGGTCGCACGAGCTGCTCGACGTCGCACAGGCGGAGCAGCGCCAGCAGCCCGAGCACGCTGCGCTCCTGCTGGCTGCGCAGACCGCTCGGCGGCGCCGGTAGCTCGGCGAGGTGACGCCCGATCGCATCGAGCTGGTAGATCACAGAGCGGGGATTGCTCTCGTCGATCAAGAGCAGGTCGACCACGGGCGCGAGCTGCAAGCTCGCGAGATAGCGGCGGCGGTAGGTCATCGAGCTGTCC
>JBIOJD010000256.1:0-5974 GCA_044450485.1 Polyangiales bacterium
CGAAGAGCGCGGCCACGTCACCACCATCAAGAGCGCGAAGAAGATGGTGGAAAAAGGCAAAGCGGAGGTCTGGGACATCCTCGAAGAGGTGATCACAGAGCACCCGGTGATGCTCAACCGCGCCCCGACGCTGCACCGTCTCGGCATCCAGGCCTTCGAGCCCGTGCTGATCGAGGGCAAGGCGATTCAGCTGCATCCGCTCGTCTGCGTGGCGTTCAACGCCGACTTCGACGGCGACCAGATGGCCGTTCACGTGCCGCTGTCGATCGAGGCGCAGATGGAGGCGCGCGTGCTGATGATGAGCACGAACAACCTCCTCTCGCCCGCGAGCGGACGCCCGATCATCAACCCGACGCAAGACATCGTGCTCGGGCTCTACTACATGACGCGCGAGCGACCGTTCGCACGCGGCGCCTACAAAGAGGGCCAGCGCAAGAAGGGCGACTTCACCGGCATCTATTCAGGCCCCGAAGAAGTGCGGATGGCCTACGACAGCGGCGAGATCGACCTGCACGCCGGGATCCAGGTGCGCCTGGACGGCAAGCTCGTGAGCTCGACCGTCGGCCGTGTGCTCGTCGGTGAGCTGCTGCCCCCGGGGCTGCCCTTCGAGTTCGTGAACAAGGTGCTCGACAAGAAGGCGCTCAGCGGACTGATCGACGCTTGCTACCGAACCAACCGCAACAAGGAAACCGTGTTGCTCGCCGACCACATGCGCACGCTCGGCTTCGAGCAAGCGACCCGTGCCGGCATCTCGATCTGCATGGATGACATGGTCATCCCGCTGAGCAAGAAGGAGATCCTCGGTCAAGCGCAGTCGGACGTCGAGGCCGTGGTCGAACAGTACCAGGAAGGCCTGATCACGGACGGCGAGCGCTACAACAAAGTCGTCGACATCTGGGCCGACGCGGCAGACCGCGTGGCCACCGACTTGCTCGACGGCATCGGCAAGGAAACCATCACCGACAAGAAGACCGGCGAGTCGATCGAGACGCCGTCGTTCAACCCGATCTTCATGATGGCCGACTCCGGCGCGCGCGGCAGCAACCAGCAGATCCGCCAGCTCGCCGGCATGCGCGGCCTGATGGCGAAGCCCTCGGGCGAGATCATCGAGACGCCGATCACCGCGAACTTCCGCGAAGGTCTGACGGTGCTCCAGTACTTCATCTCGACACACGGTGCGCGCAAGGGTCTCGCGGACACCGCGCTCAAGACCGCGAACTCCGGGTACCTCACCCGGCGTTTGGTGGACGTGGCGCAGGACATGGTCATCACCGAGTACGACTGCGAGACGCTCGACGGCGTCGAGACCGGCGCGCTCGAAGAGGGCGGCGAGATCGTGCAGAACCTCGGCGAGCGCATCCTCGGCCGCGTGGCGCTCGAGGACATCATCGACCCGATCACGGGTGAGGTGCTGGTCTCGGCCAGCGGCGAGATCGACGAAGACGGCGCGCGCAAGATCGAAGAAGCCGGCATCGAGAAGATCGTGATCCGCTCGGTGCTCACGTGTCAGGCCCAGCGCGGCGTGTGCGTGAAGTGCTACGGCCGCGACCTGGCCCGTGGCTACATGGTCAACATCGGCGAGGCGATCGGCGTGATCGCTGCGCAGTCGATCGGCGAGCCGGGCACCCAGCTCACGATGCGCACCTTCCACATCGGCGGCGCGGCGGCGCGCGGCCGGATCGAGCAGTCGAGCCTCGAGGCGCGCTCCGAAGGCCGCGCGAAGCTCGAGAACTGCCAGATCGTCGAGCGCACGAACAAAGACAACGCCCAGCACGAGACGGTGGTCATGAACCGCCACGCCGTGATCAAGGTGTTCGACGATTCGGGTCGCGAGCGCGAGCGCTACAACCTGACCTACGGCGCGGTGCTGCGTGTGAAGGACGGCGACAAGGTGCAGAAGGGCACCATCCTCAGCGAGTGGGATCCGTACGCGATCCCGTTGCTCACCGAGGTGCGCGGCGTGGTCAAGTACGGTGACGTCATCGAAGGCGTCACGATGGAAGAGAAGCTCGACGAAGTGACGGGCTTGTCGCGCCGTCAGATCATCGAGTCGCGTGACCCGCAGTCCCGGCCGCGTGTGTCGATCAAGGACCCCGAGAGCGGCGAGACCATCGTCCGCGAAGGCACCCCGGCGCGCTACTTCCTGCCCGTCGGCAGCAACATCATTCCGCAGGAAGGTCAGACCGTGGAAGCGGGCGAGATCATCGCCAAGATTCCGCGTGAGACCACCAAGACCAAGGACATCACCGGCGGTTTGCCGCGCGTCGCTGAGCTGTTCGAGGCGCGCAAGCCCAAGGACCACGCGATCGTGGCCGACGTCGACGGCTTGGTCAGCTTCGGCAAGGACACCAAGGGCAAGCGCAAGCTGATCATCCGGCCCGAGGTGGGCGAGCCGCACGAGCACTTGTTCAGCAAGGGCCGCCACCTGACGGTCAAAGAAGGTGACTACGTCACCGCCGGCGAGCCGCTCATGGACGGCCCGAACAACCCGCAC
The DNA here is from genome assembly GCA_044450485.1 of Polyangiales bacterium. Classification (GTDB taxonomy): domain Bacteria; phylum Myxococcota_A; class Polyangia; order Polyangiales; family JAFGIB01; genus CAVZVA01. Next base: position 2,495 of record JBIOJD010000256.1, read on the forward strand.
GACATCCTGCGCGTCAAAGGCGAGAAGACGCTGGCCGCGTGGCTGGTGAACGAGATCCAGCAGGTCTACCGCTTGCAGGGCGTCACCATCAACGACAAGCACATCGAGACCATCGTGCGCTGCATGCTGCGCCGCGTGCGCATCAAGGAAGTGGGCGACACCAGCTTCCTCGTGGACGAGCACGTGGACAAGCGCATGTTCGAGCGCGAGAACGAGCGCGTGATCGCGCGCGGCGGTCAGCCTGCCGTGGCCGAGCCGCTGCTGCTCGGCATCACCAAGGCGTCTTTGTCTGGCGACTCGTTCATCAGCGCGAGCTCCTTCCAGGAGACGACCAAGGTGCTGACCGAGGCCTGCATCATGGGCCGGGTCGACTACCTGCGCGGCTTGAAGGAAAACGTCATCATGGGTCGCCTGATCCCGGCCGGTACCGGGCTCGCGGCCTACAAGCGCCTCGACCCGCTGGTCGAGGACGCGCTGCTCGGGTCCGAGAGCGAAGGCGAAGAGCCCGAAGCCGCGGTCGCGAGCGAATGACCCTGAGGACTTGACCGGCGCGGACGCGGCGCGTTTGATAACCCGCGGTGACTGCGCCCGTACCCCCGAGCTCGGCCGGGCCCATCAGCCTCGCATGGCTACGCAGGCCGGACGCATGGCTCTTGCTCGTCGCGGTCGCGACGGCTTGCGCCATCGTCGTGACCTACGGCCGCGACTACCCCGTCAGTCAGTGGTTGCTGGTCCGCGAGGCCGGCTATTTCATCCTCGCGTCGTTATGGGGGGCGGGGTGTCTGTCGCTCGGAGTCCGCGTGCTCGCTCTCTGCATGCCGCCGCACTACCGCACCGCGGAGCGCATCTTCATCGGCTTTGCGCTCGGGGTGCTGGCGTTCGGGCTTGCGGTGTTTGGCGTGGGCTTGTTCGGTGGGCTCGGGCTCGGGTTTTTCGTCCTCGCGCCGCTCTTCTTTCTAGCTGCCGGCTTCGGTGAGCTGCGCCGCCTGCTACGGCGGCGGCCGTGGTTCCGCGAACCGCGTGTCCCGCTCGGACGGCTCGAGCTGCTCGCGCTGGCGTTGGGCTCGCTGGGGCTCTTGGCCGTGTACCTGCCGCTGCTGAGCCCGCACAACCTGCAGCACGACGCGCGCTGGTACCATCTGCCGATCGCCCAGCAGTACGCCTCCTCGGGCCGCGTCGGGCCGTTTCCGGAGGGCTGGTTTCTGGCTGCGTATCCGCACCTTGCGAGCCTGCTCTATGCCTGGGCCATGTTGCTGCCGGCCAGCATCGTGCACAGGCTCGAGCTGTGCGCCCACCTCGAGCTCGTCGTGTTCTTGATGACGCTCGCGGCGACACCCACGGTGCTGCGCCGCGTCCTGCCCGGCGTGCGCATGCCCCTGGCTTGGACGGGCTTCTTCTTGTTCCCGGGCTTTCTCGTCTACGACTCCAACCTTTCGACCGGCGCCGATCACATCGCCGCAGTCTTCGCGCCCGCAGCTTTGCTCGCCCTCTTCCCGGCGCTCGGCACGCTGCGCCCCGCCCACTGCGCGCTCGTGGGTGCGCTCGCCGGCGGCGCCGCGCTGACGAAGTACTCGGCGCTGAACGTGTCGCTCCCGCTGCTCGCATGTCTCGGCCTCGCCGCGGCCGTGAGCGCGCCCAGGCATCCGCGTCGCGCGCTGCTCGCCTGCTTGGCGTCGGGCGCTGCATTCGTGCTGTTCTACGCGCCGCACTGGCTCAAGAACTGGCTGTGGTATGGCGACCCGCTCTATCCCGCGTTGCACGCGCACTTCCCCGCTCACCCTTGGAACCTGCAGGCGGCCGCGTATTTCGAGCAATTCGTCAACCTCACCTTGCTGCGACCGAGCCACGATCTCGCGGGCGTGCTCGAGTCGCTGCGCGTCGCGCTGACGCTAGGCTTCCGCGTGCACGAGTACGGGTTCCACGCCGAGATACCGACGTTTGGATTTCTGTTCGCGGCCACCCTGTATTGCGTGCCATTCGTGTCGCCCAATCGCCGCACCCTCGTCGTGTACGGCCTCGGCTTGTGCGCGGCGCTGGTCTGGTACTGGACCAATCACCGCGACCGCTACTTGCAGGCCTGTCTGCCGTGGCTGGTCGTGGCCACGCTCGCCACGCTCGCGCTGGCGTGGCGCAATCGTGGGCTACCCGGCCGCATCGCCGTGACCTCGCTCGTGCTCGTGCAGCTCGCATGCGGTGCAGGCGCGTTCTTCATTCCTTCGTACTTGATGGTGCCCGGCTTGCACCCGCTCTCTCACGTCGCAGCGTTGATCGGCGCGGGCTACCAGAAGCCACGGCCGCCGCGCTTCGAGCCCTACGAAGAGTGGGGCTTCCGCGCGTGGACGCAGATCGGCGCGCTCTTGCCAGCGCATGCGAAGGTGCTGGTGCACGAGGACCGCCTGTGGCTGGGTCTCGATGCGCCGGTCGTCGTCGATGAAGCGGCGTGGCAGGCCGGGATTCGCTATGGTGAGGTCGGCTCTACGGCCGCGGTCTACGAGACGCTGCGGCGCTACGGCGTCACCCACGTCGTCACCGGTCAGTCTCACCCGGACGGTGGAGAGCAAGGTGTCGCAGGGCATCTCGTGTTCTGGGATCTGCTCTACGGGCACGCGAAGCAGCTCGGGACGCGCGGCAAGCTCACGCTGTGGCAGCTCCCACCCACGCGGCCCGAGGCCGAGCTTCCAGGCCTCGCCCTGTTGGCCACGTGTCACTACGGCGTCCCGAGCGGGATCTACGTCTTTGGCGACATCGGCAAAGCGCCGCCGAGCCTTCCGTTGCCTGCGGCCCCGCAGACGCTGCCCGCGGCGCTCTTCGGCGCAGTGCGGCTGGTCGCGTTCGAGGCCAACTGCGGCTACACGCCGGCGCCCGAGGCGCTCGCCGGCTTCTCGCTGATGACCCAACGGGGCGCCCTCAGCCTGTGGCGCAGGCGCTGAGGCTCAGCGCCGCCTGCGCGGTCGCATGACCTCGATCACGAGCGGCTGGCGCGCGGGCGGGCGCTTGCCGATGTCGTAAGCCGCGAGCAACGCATCGCGGCTCGGCCCGAGCTCCGCGCGCGTCCGCATGTGGAGCTGCGCCAGCGCCTCGCCCCGGCGCACCCGGTCGCCGGGCTTCTTGCAGAGCACGATGCCGACTGCGGGGTCGATGCGTTGATCGGCACGGGTGCGCCCCGCGCCCAATCGCAATGCGAGCTCTGCGATCGCGCGGCTGTCGAGGTCGCGTATGTAGCCGGCCGCGCTGGCCGTGATCTCCACCACGCAGGGCGCTCGTGGCAATCGGTCGGGCTCTTCCACCACGCGCGGGTCGCCGCGCTGCGCCGCGATCAGCTTCGCGAGCTTGTTGCGCGCCGCGCCACTGCTGATCGCCGCACGCAACCTGCGCTCGGCGGCCGCCGTACTGTGCTCGAGCCCTCCCGCGCGGAGCATCTCCGCCCCCAACACCAGCGTGCACTCGACCACGTCGTCCGGGCCGCGGCCGTGGAGCACC
>JBIOJD010000257.1:0-5972 GCA_044450485.1 Polyangiales bacterium
ATCGTGGGCGTGCCTCCGGATCTGGTTGGCCAAGACGTGCTGATGAAGACCGACTTCTCCAATCCGTCGCAGCACGACTCCTTCTACAAGAACATCCTCAACGACCCGCGCATGCAGGAAGTGGTCAACAACCAAGGCACGGTCGATCCGAGCGACGACAAGCTCACCCACTCCTGCGTGCTCGACATGACCGCCGCCGCCTCCAACATGGGCCAATTTGGCGCCGCCGACCCGCCCATCCGCATCGTCAGGGTCGCGTCGGGCTTTGGCGAGAACGGCATCGTGCAGTCGATTTGCCAGCAGGACTACGGCCCAGCGCTCGACACGATCATCAAGATCATCGCCAAGCAGCTCGGCGCGGTGTGCTTGCCACGTCCGCTGGTGCGCAACTCGAGCGGCTTGGTCGGCTGCAACGTGGTGTGGGAGCTCCCGCCACCCGGCATGGCTCCGAGCAACACGCCGACTGCTTGTCACCAGCAGGGCTTCGACTTTCTGCTCGACCCGGAGATGGGCGGCGCGACCGCGACCGACGCAGGGGGTGCGATCTGTCGCGTGGCGCAGATGGCGGTCATGGCCGACGCCACCGGCATGAAGGCCTACGTGCCGACCCTGACCGACGGAACCACGTACTCGGACGGCTGGTATTACGACGACTTCTCCGACGACGTGAAGAAGGGTTGCACGGGCACCGACAAGCAGCGCGTGGCCTTCACCAACATGGCCAAACCGCCGACCGGCGTCACGGTCAAGCTCGAGTGCTTGAACGAGACGCAGAGCTTGGCGAACACCCGCACAGACGTGGCGCCGAACATCGAGCAGCCTGCGATCGGCTCGCCTTGCGACATGGTCGTGATCAACGGCACGCCCAAGATGGGCGACGACGCGTGCGTGGTGCGGCTCTCGGCGCCGAGCAAGGCGTGGCCCGATGGCAACGACAAGTCGATGTTCTGTCATCCCCAGCTCAACGTGTGCGTGCGCGGCTGCAACACCGACGCCGATTGCCCTGCAGCGTGGGTCTGCGACCGGCGCCCCGAGACCCTCGCGGCGACCAAGCCCAAGAACAACCCGCAGAGCAACGGTCGAGCGATCTGCGTGAACCCGACCTGTGGCGACAGCAGCGGCCAATAGCCAGGTCGCAAATCCAGTCGAAGCATGGCAGTCTGACCCCGACGCCCGGAACGCGGCGCGGGAGACGGCGATGGACACACGACTGCAAGACCAGCCCATGTTTGCTTCCCGGGCCAGCGCGCCTGTCGTCGCGGAAGCGTCGGCAGCCGAGCGCGCCGCGTTCATCACCAGGACCTACGGCCACCTGTGCGCTGCGGTGTTCGCGTTCGTCGTGCTCGAGGTGGCTTGGTTCGCGACGCCTGTGGCTCAATGGATGTTGAGCTTGATGATGCTCGGGCGCTTCGCCTGGATCGTGGTTCTCGGAGCCTTCATCGGTGTGAGCTATCTGGCCAACCGATGGGCGATGTCGGACGCGTCGAGGGGCATGCAATACGCTGGGCTTGCCCTCTATACGGTGGCCGAGTCGATTCTGTTCCTACCGCTGATCGCCATGGCTTTGGTGCTCGGAGCCCAGGGCGAGACCGGGATCCTGTCGAAAGCGGCTCTGATCACCCTGACGTTGTTTGGCTCGCTCACGGGCATCGTGTTCATCACGCGCAAAGACTTCTCGTTCTTGCGCGGCGTGCTGATGTTTGGAGGCCTCGCAGCGCTCGGGCTGGTCGTGGCCTCGGTCCTGTTCGGCTTCACCCTCGGCATGTTCTTCAGCTACACGATGATCGCCTTTGCCTGCGGCTACATCTTGTACGACACCTCGAACGTGATGTTGCGCTACCGCACGAATCAGCACGTTGCTGCGGCCTTGGCGCTGTTCGCCTCCGTCATGCTGCTGTTCTGGTACGTGCTGCGCATCCTGATCGACCGTCGGCGCTGAGCGTCGTCACAGCGCCGCAGCTTCGGTGCGGACGAGGTCGAACAACGCCTGGGCCGCCGGGGACAAGTGCGCGCCCTTGCGCGAGACGAGCACGAGCGTCCTCGACACCACGGGATCGAACAACGGAACCACGCGCAAGCTCGGATACGCGCCGCGCTGGAGCGCGAGGCTCGGCACGATCGCGGCTGCGACGCCCGCCGCGACCAAGCCGACGGCCGTCGAGCTGCGCTGCACTTCGTAGTGCGCTTGCAGGTGCGGGCTCTCGGCAGCGAGCGCCGTGTCGAGCAGTGGGCGATTGCCGCTCTCCGCGCCGACGAAGACCAGCGGATGTCTCGCGAGCTGTCGCCAGGCGAGGCGCTTGCGTCGCGCGAGCGGGTGATCGTCGCGGCAGATCAGGACGAAGCGGTCCTCGAGCAGGGGCACGCTGTCGAGCTCGGGGTGACGCGGCCCGGCGAGGTTGATGGCTAGCTCGGCCTCGCGACGCAGAATCGCGTCGGTCACCGCGGAGGAGGCGTGGTCGAGGATCTTGATGCGGTTGCCCGGATGACGCGCCGAGTATTGCTCGATGACGCGCGGCAAAAACTGGACGCCTGCGGTGGGCACGCAGGCGATCGTCACGTCGCCGCGCTGCGCCTTGCCGGTCTCGCGGATCTCCACGAGCGCCGCGGTCAGCTCGGCGAGCAGCCGACGCGCTTGTGGCAAGAACGCCTCACCGAGGTGGGTCAGCGCGACCGAGCGCGTGGTGCGCTCGACCAGCTTGACGCCGAGCAGCCCTTCGAGCCCCTGCAGCCGCCGGCTGAGCGCCGTCTGCGTGATGTGGAGCTGTCGCGCGGCTTTGTGAAAGCGGCCGTGTTCTGCGATCGCGATGAACGCCTGAAGGCCGAGGATGTCGATGTCGATATTCATGCGTAGACCTCATCAATCATCGCAATAAATCCATTTTACTCGAGATTGGACCCGCGGAAAGCTCTGGGCATGGACACCATCGAATCCACCCCAGAACTGGCCGCCGCCGTGTACCAACGCCTCGCGCACAGGCTCGACGTCGTGCGCCGCCGCGCCGGAAGACCGCTCACACTTGCCGACAAGCTGCTGCTCGGGCACCTCGACGACCCGGAGCGGGCCGAGCTCGTGCCCGGCCGCAGCTACCTGCAGCTCCGTCCCGACCGAGTGGTGCTGCAGGACGTGCTCGGCCAAACCGCGATGCTGCAGCTCGCGCAGACCGGACGCGAGCGGGTCGCGGTCCCGACCTCGATTCACTGCGATCACTTGATCCAGGCGCGTGCGGAGGCAGCCTCGGACCTCCGCGCGTCGCTCGCCGAGAACGACGAGGTCTACCTGTTCTTGCGCTCGGCTGCGGCGAAGTACGGCGCGGGCTTCTGGCAGCCGGGGGCTGGCATCATCCACCAGGTGGTGCTCGAGCGCTATGCGTTCCCAGGCGAGCTGATCATCGGCACCGACTCGCACACGCCGAACGCCGGCGGCCTCGGCGCATGCGCCGTGGGTGTGGGCGGCGCCGATGCGGTCGAGGTGATGGCGGGGTTGCCGTGGGAGCTGCTCTATCCCAAGCGCATCGCGGTGGTGCTGCGCGGCGCGCTCTGCGGTTGGACCGCGCCCAAGGACGTGATCCTGTGGCTGGCGGGCCAGCTCTCGGTGTCGGGCGCGACCAACGCGATCGTCGAGTACCTCGGGCCCGGCGCACGCACGATCTCGGCAACCGGCAAGGCGACGATCACCAACATGGGAGCGGAGCTCGGCGCCACCACCTCGCTGTTCCCGGCTGACGAGCGCATGGCCGACTACCTGAGTGCCACGGGCCGCGCCGAGCTCGCCCGGCTGATGCTCGCCCATCGTGCGCTGCTCGAGCCGGATCCCGAGGTGGAGGCGGATCCGCACCCCCACTACGACCGCGTGCTCGAGCTCGATCTGTCTACGCTCGAGCCGCACGTGGTCGGCCCACACTCGCCCGATCGCGCTCGCCCGATCTCGCAGCTCGCCGAAGAGCTGAGAGATGCGAGCCTCGGACTCGTCGACCGGATCTCAGTCGCGCTGATCGGGAGCTGCACCAATTCGTCGTACGAAGACATGAGCCGGGCCGCGAGCGTGGCGCGGCAAGCGGCGGCGCACGGGCTCGAGGCAGCGGCTGCATTCATGGTCACCCCTGGCTCGGAGCAGATTCGCGCGACGATCGAGCGAGACGGACAGCTCGGCGCGCTGCGCGAGATCGGCGCCACGGTGCTGGCCAACGCGTGCGGCCCTTGCATCGGTCAGTGGCGGCGCGAGCCCGACGCGAGCGACACGCCCAACACCATCGTAACCTCCTTCAACCGCAACTTCGCTGGCCGCAACGATGGGCGCGCCACCACGATGAGCTTCATCGCGAGCCCCGAGATCGTGACCGCGCTCGCTCTGGCGGGCCGGCTGTCGTTCAATCCTTCGTGCGATAGCTTGATCGGTGCGGACGGCAAGTCATTTCGCCTGACGCCCCCCGAGCCTTCGCCTGCGTTGCCGAGCCGCGGCTTCGAGCGCGGCCGTGACTTGTACGTGGCGCCGCCCGAGGATGGTCGCGGCGTCGAGCTGAGAATCGAGAACGGCAGCGCGCGGCTGCAGCGCATGCAACCCTGGCCGGCTTGGGACGGCCGCGACCTGCTCGAGATGCCGGTGCTGATCAAGACCAAGGGCAAGACCACGACCGACCAGATCGCGCCGGCCGGCGAGTGGCTGCGCTTCCGAGGGCATCTCGACAAGTTCAGCGACAACTTGCTGATGGGTGCGGTCGACGCCTTCACCGGCAAGGCACGCCCCGCGATCGCCCGCGAAGCCCGCGCGCTGCGCGACGGCGGCTGCCGCTGGGTCGTGGTGGGCGACGCGAACTACGGCGAGGGCAGCAGTCGCGAGCATGCTGCGCTCTCTCCGCGCTGGCTCGGCGGTGCGGCGGTGATCGCGCGCAGCTTCGCCCGCATCCACGAGTCGAACCTAAAGAAGCAAGGGCTGCTCGCGCTCACGTTCCGCGACCCCGCGGACTACGAGCGGATTCGCCAAGGCGATCGGATCAGCCTGGTGGGTCTCCGGCAGCTCGGCGGGGGCAAGCCAGTCGAGTGCCTGGTCAGCCACGTCCACGGCGAAAGCGAGCGGTTGTGGCTTGCTCACTCGTACAGCGAGGCCCAGCTCGAATGGTTTCGCGCTGGCTCTGCGCTCAACGCCGTGCGGGTGACGAGCGCGTCCAGTGGGCACGGATGATGCCCGCGCTCGCGCCGCTGTGTCGTGGCGTTCGCGGCTGCGTTGGCCGTGACACGCGCAAAAGTGGCGGGATCTGCGCTTTCCACGCTAGCAGCGATGCGGTACATCGATGCAGGCGGGTGGTGATGAATCGGGGAGGTGAGCGATGAGCCGAGATCCGGGAAACCCCAAGAAACTGACGCGGCGTACGCTGATTCGAGAAGGTGGCAAGATCGGTGCTGGGCTCGCGCTGGCGCCACTGGTGCTGGACTTGAGCGCATGCTCCAGCGACAGCAGCACGCCGAAGGCCACCACGACCAGCAAGTCGGCGCACAGCGGATCCAGCGCAACAGCCAAAGCTGCTTCCACGGGAGCTGCCGGTAAGGGCAGCGCGAGCACCAGCACGGGCACGAGCATGGCCGACGCGGCGCCGATCGCTGCGGGCTCGGTCTTGCTCGGGCTCTACAAGGGCGATGGCATGAACGCGCTCGAGCAAGCGGCGAGCAAGCTCGACTTCTCGTGGCTAGGCTCGGGCGACACGGTGCTGATCAAGGTCGCCTCCAACTCGGGTGTGCCGCACCCAGCCACGACCTCACCGAACGGCGTGCGCGCGATGGCGCAGGAGCTCAAGGCACGCGGCGCTGGCAAGGTGATCGTCGCCGATCAAGCGGGCGTCGAGTGGATCCGCAAGACGTCTGTCGGCCGCTTCAGCTCAACACGCGAGCAGTGGGGCATGAGCGCCAACGGGCTGATCGCGGTGGAGCAAGACGCCGAGGTGTACTTCTTCGACGACGGCGACTGGGACAAGGACTAC
>JBIOJD010000258.1:0-5968 GCA_044450485.1 Polyangiales bacterium
CGTGGCTGCAAACGGGCCCGAAGCGGTTGCGACGCTCGACACCGGATGGTGTCCCGACTTGATCCTGCTCGATCGCTCGATGCCCGGGTGGACGGCGCAACGCACGCTCGACGAGATTCGCAAGCGAGCTCCGCGCGTACCGGTGCTGTTCCTGACCGGGCAGGACGTGACACCCGAGGAGCGCGCGCGGGTGCAAGACGTGATCTACAAACCGCTGACCACCGAAGAGCTCGAGCAGGCAGTCGACTCGTGGCTCGCGCCTGGCGCCCCGCCGAAGACCTGAAGGCGAAAGAGCTTGCAGCGCAGGCCGCTGCAGGCCTGATCGGAATGTCGTAGAGTGGGTCATGGCCGAGACGCCGCGCTCGGAGGGGGAGGCCAGCGTCGAGAACGCGCGATGCGCCGTGCACGCGGACGCAGCGGCCGTGGCGGTGTGTGCGCGCTGCGGCGACTATCATTGCGCGGCCTGCCACAAGCGCGTCGGGGGCCGCGCCCTCTGCGCGACCTGCAGACGGCTCCCGGGCGTCGACTACATCGACGAAACACGCGCGCGATACTGGGGCAAGCGCGACGGCTTCGTCTGGTACTTCGGCGCGTTCGGGGTGATCGCGCAGCTGCTGGCGCTCGTCACGCAGCGCTCCGCGTTCGATCGGGTGACGCTCGTGAATCAGTTTCTCTCGCTCTTCGTCGCGATCGCGTACTTCCTGCTCTACCGGTCAGCGCGCGTGGGTTTGCTCGTGGTGACGGTGTTCGCGGTGCTGATCAGCTCCACCAAGCTCGCGCTGGGCATGGGCGTCGTGAAGCCACAGCAAGCGGCTTTGTTCGGCGGGCCGGTCGGGGTCGCCATCATGACCATTGGCGGCGGGTTGCTGGGGCTCTTGCTCGTGCTCGCCGCCAACAGCAGCCCGCGCAACAAGCTCGCGTTCAAGATCCCGATCGATGATCGCGAGCTGCAGCGGGTGTACGACACCTACGTCAGCAATCCGCTCGCGCTGCGGGCCGCCTGGTATGCGGCCCTGGCCGTTCTCGTGCCGTTCGCGAGCGCCATTACGCTGGGGGTGGGGATCCGGGCGCTCCTTCGCGCCGACCCCGGGGCCTGGCCGCCCCGCGGTGGGCGGAGGGCAGCGACCATCGGCATCGTGATCTCCGGCTTGGGCCTGCTCGCCTGGACCTCGCTCGTCGCGATCACCGTCGCGAAGCGCATGTGAGCTCGCGCGCAACTCCGGTGGCCGGTTCCCGAAAAGTGCTTATCTTCGCTCCCGATGCCCGACCCCAGAGCTGCGACGAGGACCGATGGCGCGCCGCGCGGCGCTTCTGCGCTCGTGCTGCGCTTCGAGCAGATCCGCAAAGGTGACGTCGAGGCCGCGGGCGGCAAGGGAGCGAACCTGGGTGAGCTCGCAGCTGCCGGCTTGCCTGTGCCTCCCGGCTTCGTGGTCACGGCGCAAGCGTATCTCGCGGCCATGGAGCAGGCGGGCGCGCGACAGAAGCTGCTCGAACGCATTGCGGGCCTGGACGCGGCGAACGCCACCGCGCTCGAGAGCGCTGCGGAGGCCCTGCGCACCCTGGTGAAGGGCGCGGGCATTCCGCAGACGCTGCGCGCCGAAGTGCTGGCCGCATACCGCGCGCTCGGACCGAACGTGCGTGTGGCAGTGCGCTCGTCGGCCACGATGGAGGACACGGCGGCCGCCTCGTTCGCCGGCATGAACGAGACCTTCACCAACGTCGAAGGCGAGCAAGCGCTGCTCGACGCCATCGTCGCGTGCTGGATGAGCGTGTGGGGCAAGCGCGTGATCGCGTACCGCAGCAGTCAGGGCTTCGGGCAAGAGCCTGCGATCGCGGTCGTGGTCCAGTGCATGGTGGACTCCGAGCGCTCGGGAGTGATGTTCACCGCCGACCCGTCGAGCGGCGATCGCGGCCGGCTGGTGATCGAAGCGGCATTCGGCCTCGGCGAGGTGGTGGTCGGCGGGCAGGTCGAGCCCGACACCTACGTGTTGTCGAAGGACGGGCCGCGCGTGCTCGAGCTGCGCATTGGCGAAAAGAGCCACAAGCTCGAGCGCGACCCGAGCGGTGGAACGCGGCGCGAGGAGCTCACGGGCGAAGCACGCAGCCGCCGCGTGCTCGACGACCGCGAGCTCATCGAGCTCGGCCAGATGGGCGTGGCCATCGAGCGTCACTATGGCAAGCCCCAGGACATCGAGTGGGCCTACGCGAACGGCAAGCTCCATTGTTTGCAGTCGCGGCCGATCACGACGCTGCACGACGACGCCAGCCGCACGGTCTTGCTGACCGGCCTCGGCGCGTCGCCCGGTCATGCGAGCGGACGCGTGCGCATTCTCTCGGGTCCAGACCAGGCGGGCGAGCTGCAGGCGGGCGAGATCCTGGTCGCAGCCATGACCACACCCGATTGGGTGCCCGTGCTGCGGCGCGCGGGCGCGCTCGTGACCGACGGCGGCGGCATGACGTGCCACGCGGCGATCGTGAGCCGTGAGCTACGAATCCCGTGCGTAGTCGGCACGCGCAGCGCGACCAAGCTGCTGCGCGACGGCGAGGTCGTGAGCGTGGACGGCAAGAAGGGCGAAGTGCTCGCTGGCGAGGTTCAGCCGGAGGCGGAGCCTCCTAGCCACGTCCAAAGCAGCGCGCAGGGGCCGACCCAAGCCGGCAGCGCGAACGCCGCCGAAAACGTGCAAGCGCTGGCAACGCGCATCTACGTCAATCTCGCGATCGCCGAGCGCGCCGAGGAAACGGCGGCGCTGCCGGTGGACGGTGTGGGCCTTCTGCGCGCGGAGTTCATGCTCACCGACGCGCTCTCGGGCGTGCACCCGAAGCAGCTGATCGCCGAAGGCAAGCAGCGCGAATTCGTCGAGCGCATGAGCGCATCGCTGCTCCGCATCGCGCGCGCCTTCGCGCCGCGGCCGGTGATTTACCGCACCTACGATTTCCGCACCAACGAGTTCCGCAAGCTGCGCGGCGGCGAGGCCTACGAGCCGGCCGAAGAGAACCCGATGATCGGCTACCGCGGCTGCTACCGCTACGTGAAAGACCCCGAGCTGTTCCGGCTCGAGCTCGACGTGCTGCAGGCCGTGCGCGCAGAAGCGCCGAACGTGCACCTGATGATCCCATTCGTGCGCACGCTGTGGGAGCTCACGGCGTGCCTCGAGCTGCTCGACGAGCACGCGCTCGGTCGCGACCGCGGGCTCTTGCGCTGGGTGATGGCCGAAGTGCCATCGGTCGCGTACCGCATTCCGGACTACGCCAAGCTCGGCATCCACGGCGTGTCGATCGGCAGCAACGACCTGACGCAGCTCGTGCTCGGCGTGGACCGCGACTCGGAGATCTGCGCCGAGCTGTTCGACGAGGCGGACGCCGCAGTGCTCGACGCGATAAGGCGCATCATCGAGGCCGCTCGCGCCCACGGTCTGACCTCGTCGCTGTGCGGCCAGGCGCCGAGCAACCGGCCCGAGTTCGCAGAGCACCTCGTGCGCTACGGCATCAGCTCGATCTCGGTCAACCCCGACAGCGCGTACAACGTCCGACGTGTGGTCGCGGAAGCGGAGCGCCGACTGCTGCTCGAAGCCGCGCGGGACCGCATCGGCGACCGAGTGCCCAAAGCATGATCCAGCTGCCGCCTGGCGCAGCCCGTGGCACACTTTGGCACACGGCCTAGCTTGAAATTGCAAGATTTTTCGCTGGCACGCGCATTGCTCTAACCTGGTTTCGGAATTGGATGGCGCAAGTTGCGCCATGCCCACACGAAGGGACGTTCATGGCTCGTTCACGACGAATCGCAATCGCCCTCGCGAGCGTGCTCGCCGGCTGCGCAGGCAAGAGCCACGACAGCGCGAGCGGCGGCAACCCGGTCAGCGCGCCCACCACCAAGGAGGTGGTCGCTGGCCAAGTGAGCGCCGCGCTCACGCGCGCGTCGAGCTGCGACGACCTGCTGTCGCTGATTCAAGACGACGTGAGCGCCAAGCTGACGTTGCAAGCCGAGCTGATGCGCCAGGGCGACCAGAGCCAGAACGGCGGCGGCGTGAGCAAGGGCATCAATTTCGCGAGCTCGGCCCCGACGGCCGGTCCAGAACGCTCGGCCGCGGACACCTCCGGCAACGCGAGCGCGCCGGCGAGCGGGGCCTCGTTCGGAGGCACGCCGTCGAGTGCAGGGAGCGCGCCTGCAGGCAGCTCGCCTGCAGGCAGCGCGCCGGCGAGCGCGGGCACGACACCGTCGAACGCGGGGCTCCCGGGTGGCACGGGCACCGCCGCGCCGGCTCCGATCACGCCAAGCACGAACGGTGCTTCGCAGAGCACTGCGACCAACCCTGGCGTCGCAACGCTCGGGCCGGCCGGCCACTCGGACACCAACGTGCAGGTGCAGGGCGTGGACGAAGCGGACATCGTCAAGATCGATGCCGACGGCACGCACATCTACGTGCTGCACGGCAATCAGCTCGTCGTGCTGAGCTCCTGGCCCGCCGATCAGACGGCGGTGACCGGCACGCTCGCGCTCGAAGGCAGCGCGACCGAGATGTTCGTGCAAGACGGAATGGTCGCCGTGTTCTCGAACGTGTTCGACGAAGGAGACCTCGTCGACGCGCCGCCACCCTCCACCACGCCCGACACGACGGGCATGGTCGCTCCCGCCTACCAGTACTACGGCTCGGCCTTCACCAAGATCACGCTGATCAAGGTCGACTCGGACAAGCCGCAGGTCGCGCGCGAGCTCTTCATCGAGGGTAACTACCTCTCGGCGCGGCGCTACGACAAGACGGTCCGCGCGGTGATCCAGGGCGGCTTTCGCACGCCGCAGATCTACGCGGCTCAAATCGACTACACCGACCCCTGGGGCCGCAAGTATTCCCAGGACGAGATCGACTCGCAGGTCAACGCTTGGCTCGACCGGATGATCGCGGCGGTGAAGACCACCAAGCTCTCCGACTGGCTGCCGGTCGAGCGCGAGGTCATGAACGGCAAGCTCGGTGCGCCCGCGCGCCGTTGCACCGATTTCTATGCACCGTCGCCCGGGCTCTCCGACTACGGTCTCACCAACGTCGTGTCGTTCGACATGACCGATCCGAAGAGCGCCCTCGGCGGCGCGATCGTGCTCGGCAACGCGGACCAGGTGTACTCCAACGAGAGCGTGTTGCTGCTCGCCCACCTCGACTACCGCTTCGACAGCGGCCTGATCGAGCGCGAGCGTACGGTGCTGCACCGCTTCGACCTGAAGGGCGCGGACACCACCTATAGCGCGTCGGGCTTGGCCCCCGGCCACATCGTGGATCAGTTCTCGCTCGACGAGCAGGCCGGCATCGTGCGCGTCGCGACCACGGCGCGCCTGATACAGAACTTCGTCCCGCCCATTCTGGAGCTGGCGATGACCGCGACCAAGCAAGACGCGTTGCCCGACGCGAGCGGCGTCGCCACCTTGGCCCGCACGACCGACAGCCGCGTCAGCACGCTGAAGGTCGATGGCGGCAAGCTCGTTCGCATCGGCATCACCGACCCGCTCGGCGCGGACGGCGAGACGCTCAAGTCTTCACGCTTCGTGGGCGATCGCGGCTACGTGGTGACGTTCCACAACACCGATCCGCTGATGGTCATCGACCTGTCGAAGCCGGACACCTTGGTCAAGCTCGGCGAGCTCGACATCCCGGGCTTCAGCGACTACATGCACCCGCTCGACAACGATCACCTGCTCACCATCGGACGCGACACCGACCCGACGACGGGCGCCGATCGCGGCCTAATGCTGCAGCTCTTCGACGTGTCGGATCCGACCGCGCCGCGCCGCTCCAACACCTACAAGTTCAATCCGAACGGGTACTCGGCGGCGAACGACAACCACAAGGCGTTCACCTATTACAAACCGGCTGGCGCCATGGGCTACGACGGGCTGCTCGCGTTCCCGTACGTGAGCTACGGCTATCCGTTCCAGAGCACGCTCGAGGTGTTCCAGGTGGCGCTCGACAAGGGCTTCACC
>JBIOJD010000259.1:0-5956 GCA_044450485.1 Polyangiales bacterium
ACCTTGACCCCGAGCGCCTCGACGCCCGCAGGCATCAGCGTGTGCGGAGCACAGAAGCGCACCTCCGAGCCGAAAAGCTTGAGCAGCGCAGCGTTGGAGCGCGCCACGCGCGAGTGCGCGATGTCGCCGCAGATGGCGACGCGCAAGCCTTCGAGCTTGCCGAAGGCGTGTCTGATCGCGAACGCGTCGAGCAGGGCCTGGGTCGGGTGCTCGTGCGCACCGTCACCGCCGTTGATGACGCTGCAGCCCACGCGCTTGGCCACGAACTCCGGCGCGCCCGAGGCCGAGTGGCGGATCACCACGATGTCGGGCCGCATGGCGGCAACGGTCTTGCAGGTATCGAGCAGCGACTCACCCTTGCTCACGCTCGAGCCGGAGGCCGAGATGTTGACCACGTCGGCCGACAAGCGCTTGCCCGCGAGCTCGAACGAGGTGCGCGTGCGCGTCGACGCCTCGAAGAACAGGTTGATCACGGTCTTGCCACGCAGCGTAGGCACTTTGCGCACCGGGCGGCGCGAGACCTCGATGAAAGCCTCGGCCGCGTCGAGCACCTGCAGCACGTCCTTCGCATCGAGCTGCGAGATGCCGAGCAAGTGAGAGTGGCGGAACCCGGCGCTCATCCTTCGTCTCCGGCGCTGCGAATCAGCGCGCGATCGCCTTCGCCGCCGTCCGCGCACACGTCGAGCACCGAGCCCTCTGCGACGTGCAGCACCTGGCCTACGAAGTCCGGCGCAATCGGTAGCTGACGCCCGTTGCGGTCGCACAGGACAGCGAGCCAGACGCGCCGCGGCCTGCCGTAGTCGAGCAGGCAGTCGATCGCGGCTCGCACTGTGCGGCCGGTGTGCAGGACGTCGTCGACCAGCACCACGTCCCAACCGTTGATCTCGAAATCGATCTCGCTCGGGCCGATGCGCGTGTCGGGAAGCGTGCTTGCCGCATCGTCCCGATAGAGCGTGAAGTCGACCGCGCCCACCGGAACATGACGCGACTCGGCCGTGGCGATCTCGGCCGCGATGCGGTTCGCGATCGGCACGCCGCCGCGACGGATGCCGACGAGCCCCAAGTGCGGGGTCCCGCGCGTCTGCTCCACGATTTCGAGCGCCACACGCCGGATCGAGCGCGCGATCGCGTCCGCATCCATCACGACCTGCTCGTGCGCGGCCACCGGGAGCGATCTACGCCCGCTCAGTCCGAGCGGTCAAGGACTCATCCCCCCCGCGGCATGACCATGTTGGAGGGGTGCGGCATCTTTTGGCCGCGCTCCTGCATCTGCTTCATGTCGTACTTGGACGGACAGCGCGGGATCACCTGGTCCGCGAGGAAGAAGCCGTCGCCCGTGAGCTTGCCCTGCACCGTCACCTTGAGGCCCAGACCGTCCTTGAAAGTGTCCGGCACGATGCACTGCGGGAAGCGCACGGGCATCTCCTGGCCCTTGGTGCCGAGCACGAAGCGCCACTCGCACGGGCTCTCCTTGAACTTGATCGAGCCCTGCTTGAGATCGCCTTCGACCCGGACCACGCGGCCCTTGAAGGTCGACGGGTTGCGCGCAACCTCGTCGACGAGCTTCGAGTACACGAACGCGTCTTGCGCCGTGGTGCTGAACCAGAGCAACGCCAGCGCGCCGCCGAGCATCGTGAACACGACCCCGACCTTGACCAGCGGCGAAAGGCCGGCGCGCGTCTCACGCTCGCCGTCCCGCACCTCGATCGGGCCCGGATGATCTTCGCTCGCGTCGCGGTCCATGCCAGTCACGTGGTCGTCAGTATGCAAGAGCCCTGCCGTGGCGGCCAGCCGACTGCCTAAGACTCCTCGTCCGGCTCGTCGCCCGCGGGCGGAGGCGGCCAGGACACGCGGAATTCCCCGGAGGGCGACCTGACTTGCTCGACATAGTGCTCGTACACACTGGCGCCGCGCTCGAAGCTCAGGATGTGCAGGCCCATGCCGCCACGGGCTTGATCACGGCTGGAGCGCGCCCAACGAACCTCCACCCGCGCGACCGTGTCGAGCTCCTCGATAGTGATCTTGAGCTCGCCACCCGAAGGCGGGGGGCTCGAGGTGCGCACGAACAACCCGGTTCTGCTCAGGTTGATGGTCTCGGCCAGCAGCGTGAAGTCCTCACCCTCACACCAGACCTTGAGCCTGGTAGGAACACGCTTGGTACGACGGCGTTCGGGCATAGACGGCGCCCGGGATCAGGGACCGCCGGCCCAATCTAACACGGCTCGGCCGAATGGCCGAATTGGGCCAGGGGCGCGGCCCGGGACCCGCCGCTGTCAGCCAGGCATCTTGTTCAGGAGCAGGATCGCGATGACCAGCGCGTAGATCGCGAGCGACTCGATCAGCGCGAGCACCAGGATCATGGGCGTGAACAGCTTGTCCGACGCGTTCGGGTTGCGGGCGATGCCGTCCAACGCCGCAGCACCGGCTCGGCCCTGACCCACGCCGCAGCCGGCAGCCGCGATGCCGATCGCCAACCCGGCACCGAGCGCGGCAGCCATGCCCACGTCCTGCTCGTTGGATGCGGCGCTCTGGGCCATCGCGGTCGAGGCCAACAAAAGCGTGCCGAACAAGGACTGGAATGCAAGCCACATCTTCTTCATCTCGAGTCTCCTTCAAAGATCATGATCAGTGGTGCTCCGCTGGCTCGATGGCCATGGAGATGTAGACCGTGGACAGCAGGCAGAAGACCAGCGTCTGCACGATCACGACGATGGTGCCGAGCAAGTACATCGGGAGCGGCACCGGAATGAAGAACAGAGAAGCAGGCAGCAGGCCGCAGAAGATCGTGAGCACCAAGTGGTCTGCCGTCATGTTCGCCATCAAACGGATGGCGAGCGAGATCGGACGCACGCAGTGGCTGATGCTCTCGATCACGAACATCAGGATCATCAGCGGCAGCGCCTTCCAGCCGATGATCGGCCCGAAGAAGTGCTTGATGTGGTTGAAGCCGTTGACCTTGAGCCCGTAGATGTGCGTCGTGATGAAGATCACGATGCCCAGAGCCAAGGTGGTGTTGAAATTGCTCGTCGCCGGCTCGAAGCCCGGGGTCAGGCCTACCGCGTTCGAGAACAAGATGAAGAACGCGCAGGTGCCGATCAGCGGCAAGAAATACCGCGCGGCCTTGGGCCCCATCATGTCGGACATCATGTTGTAGGCGGTGCCGACCACGAGCTCGACGAAGTTGCGGATCGTGAGCTTGCCGTGCGGCAGCAGGTCGGCGCCTGCGTTCTTGATGCTGGTCTCGGTGACCACCGCGCACAGCGCGATCAGGGAAAGAGTCAGCAGCGCGCCGTAGATGTGCTGCACGCCGGGAATCTGGTGCGCGTACCAACTGCGGCCGTCCTCGCGAAACTGCTCCGCGAGCTGCCTCGCCATCACCAGCGCGTGCGGGTGGAAGGGCAGCAGGCTGAACCATGTCTCTCCGTGCGGCATGTCAGCTCTCGCTCGGCGTCGGAGTCGGGAAGAGGGCGTGCGCGAACGAGCCGAGCAGCGCGCCCACGACCAGGGCGCTGAGCCCGGCGGTGAAGGCCACGGGCCGCACCAGTCCGGTGCGGATGAGCAGGAAGCACAAGGCGAGCAGGGCGCCCATCTTCACGCTGAGCAGCACGCTGAACACGGCCTTGCGACGCAGGCTGCCCTCCATGACGCGGCCGATGATGAAGCGCAGCGCATACCAGTTGCCGAGCGCCACGGCGACGCCGATCGCCGAGCTTTGCCCTGCAGCGCGTCCGTAGACAGCGTACACGGCCGCGGTGATGGCCACGCCGAAGCCGAGGATGAACCAGGTGAGGCGCTGCGAAGCGGACTTAGTCATGGTCGGGGCGGGAGTCGTGAAGTTGCTTGCGAAGGCTGCGGTAGAGGCTGCGGAAGCCCGCGATCACGCCCAAGACGAGCCCCAGCAACATCAGCCAGGGAGCAGTCGAGAGCTTTCCATCCAGCCAGCGGCCGCCGAGCATTCCGACGACGACCGAAAGCGCGAGCTCGATGCCGAGAGAACCGAAGCGCGCAAACGCCTTGAGCTGCTTGCCGCTGTCGGGACCTAGCACCGTTTGCGCCCACCTCCAGGGTCGAAAGCGCGGCGCCGATGTAGCACGCACCCCAAGTAGGGTCAAGCATCGGAAGAAGCAAGTGCGCGGCCACAAAACTTCGTGTTTTCAACGGGTTGACCCGCAGGACGGCCGATCGCGGTCACGCGTTTGCAAAGCTCGCTAGAGCCGCCTGCCGCGTGCGCTCGAGCGCCCGTGCGTCGTGGGCGGCCGACACGAAACCCGCTTCGTATTGCGATGCGGGCCAGTGCACGCCGTGCTCGATCAGGCCGCGGTGAAAGCGCCCGAAACGCTGGGTGTCGGACTGGGACGCGTCGCTCCAGTTGCGAACCGCACCCTCGCGGAAGAACGGGGTCAGCATCGAGCCCACGCGCTGCACGCACAACGGCGCGGAGGCCTTGCGCGCCGCTTCGATCAAGATCGCCTCGAGCTCTGCGCTCGTGCGCTCGAGCCCTTCGTAGAAGCCGGGCGCCGCGCACAGCTCGAGCGTGGCCAAGCCCGCGGCCATCGCGAGCGGGTTTCCGCTCAACGTGCCCGCCTGGTACACGGGACCGAGCGGCGCCACGCGCTGCATGATCTCGCGGCGGCCGCCGTACACGCCGACTGGCAGGCCGCCGCCCACGATCTTGCCGAGCGTGGTCAGATCAGGACGGACGCCGTAGAGCGCCTGAGCACCGCCGCGTGCCACGCGGAAGCCCGTCATCACCTCGTCGAAGACGAGCAGCGCGCCGCAGGCGGAAGTGAGCTCGCGCAGGCCGCTGAGGAAACCAAGCGCAGGCGGCACGCAACCCATGTTGCCGACGACCGGCTCGACGATCACCGCAGCGATCTCGGCGCCGCGCTTGGTCAGCAGCTCGCGCGCGGCCGGGAGATCGTTGAAGGGCAGCACCAGCGTGGTCGACGCAATCGCAGCCGGCACGCCCGCGCTGTCCGGTTGACCGAAGGTCGCCAGCCCGCTCCCGGCCTTCACCAGCAAGTAGTCAGCGCCGCCGTGGTAGCAGCCCTCGAACTTCACGACGAGATCGCGGCCGGTGAACCCGCGCGCGACCCGCAGAGCGCCCATCACGGCCTCGGTGCCGCTCGATGTAACGCGCAGCATCTCGATCGACGGCATGGCAGCGCAGATGGCCTCGGCGAGCACGACTTCCGCCTCGGTCGGTGCCCCGTAGCTGGTGCCGCGCTCGGCCGCCCGCTTGATCGCCTCCACCACGTGCGGATGCGCATGGCCGACGATCATCGGCCCCCACGATCCGACGTAATCGATGTAGCGCGTGTCGTCGGCCCCGATCAGCTCTGCGCCATGCGCCTCCTTGACGAAGATCGGCGACCCACCGACCGCCCGAAACGCCCGCACCGGCGAGTTGACCCCGCCGGGCAACACGCGACTGGCCCGCTCGAACAGCTTCTGCGAAACGCTGTCGGTCATCGCGAGGAGCGTGCCGAGAACGCGAGGAGGCTGCAAGTCGAAGGAGATCGTGCTGGGCGGCTTCTCGGGTCCGGGGGTCTGGGCGGGGGACGCGCAGCTTGCATGTGCGGCGGTTGGGGCGAGACAGCACGCTCACTCTGCGCCGCGCAAGCTGCGCTCGGACGCGCGTGCCAGACGAGACTATGCTCGCTTGCGTCTGTCACGCGCGTACGCCCCCGCTCAGACCCCCGGCCCCGAGAAGCCTTGCGCCGATTTCGACTGCCAACGCTTGGCGTCGCGGTGGCCCAAAACGCATCTAGAATCGGCGACCATGGGAAGCAGATGCCGGTCGGAGCGGTTTGGTCGCCGCCGCGAAGTTACTGCCCTGCGCGCGCCAGCTCGTGATTGAGCTCGAGCAGACGGCGCAGCGTTTCGCGCTCGTCGCGCCAGGTGTCTTTGGGAAAGCCGTAGCACGCGGTCACCGCATCGTTGAGCGCGTCGTACG
>JBIOJD010000260.1:0-5949 GCA_044450485.1 Polyangiales bacterium
GGGCTTGCCGCCGCCCGATTGCGGGTTGTTGTCGTACCAACCCTTGATCCATTGCGGGAAGTGAGGCGTGCCTCCGTTCTCCGCAGTCTGAGGAGCGATGTAGAGCGCAGGCTCCCACAGATAGTTGTCGGGAGCTCGAGCGCTTCGATCACCCGGGCTGCTGATCGAGCCCGTCGTTGGGTCGATCGATTCGTTCGGGGCGATGATCGCGGCAGCTTCGTCGTTGATCCAGACCCTGATTTGACCGCTCTCTGCCACCGCCTCACCGCTCGCCGGTGAGTACGCGGCGAGGATTTCAGGCTCGTTGTTGACGGATTTGTCCGTGCAGAGAGACGGGGGTGGGCCCGGCGGTGGGACTGGCGGTGGGGGGCCGCCGCCGCCGCCATCCCCGTTACCGGCGCCACCTCCTCCGCCGCAGTTCGGGTCGCCTGGCGCGCACGTGACCATGCCACACCCAAACTCGCTCCCTTCGCACGGGGAATTGCACGTGAGCACCACGCCCTTGGCGTCGAGACACGGTCCCCAGCTGGCAAACTCGACCGTGCCGGAGCAGGCCTGAGTGCCGAGCCCGCAGCAGCTGCGCGTCGCACCGATCGTGGTGCATTCGGCGTAGAGAGCGTTGGACCCGGTGGGTGTCTTGCCGACCGTTCCGGTCCCCGTGATCGGCGAAGCGTTCTTGCCGTTGGCGCCCGGACCCGAGCCATTGCTCGCGGTGCTCGAGCACGCGACGAGCAGGATCACGGCGCAGCCAATGCCTCGACCGCGCGCCATCGAGCCACACCTGAGTTGTCGAAGAGTCATCGCATCGCCTCCAATCGTCTGTCTGGGTCTCCGATGCGGTGAGTCACCCGACTAGGCCAAGAAGATGAAAGTGCTCGAAGCGCGGGCCCGTTTCGTGCAACCGTCGATCACGCGTGCCCGCCATGAGTCACGCCAGCCCATGCAGGTGATGAACGCCCCGCCGCGTCGGCTGCTGTCGCTCGTGCTGCCGGGAACGCTGTGTTTGCTGCTGTGGCCGGCAGCGGTCGGCCGCGCGCAGTCCGTGCTCGTGGTCGAAGTCTCGAGCCTGGACGACGCACCGGCCGAACGCTTGCTCGAATTGATCGAGCGCCCGGTCCAGCGCGTGAGCATGCCGCAAGCCCGAGAGCCCACCGCGGCACTGGGGCTCGCACGCGCGTTGCAAGTCGATCGCATCGCGATCCTCGACAGCGAAATGCATCGCGTCCACGTGGTACGCACCCGAGACGGCACGGTGATGACGCGCGTCGTGCAGGCGTCGGAGGTGTCGCAGGCGCCCTACGTGACCGCGTTCGTCGCCAGCGAGCTGCTCGCGCTCAGCGCACAGCTCGACACGCCCGAGCGCGCTCGCGAAGGACTGCTCGCGCGCCGGCTCTCGCTGACGGTCGGCGGCGAGCTGATCGGCGTCGGTGTGCCCTACGGCGGAGGTCTGCGCCCGGAGCTCGGCGCGGCGCTCTGGCTGGCCCCGGCGGGTACGCGGTTCGCGTGGGTGCTGGAGCTCTTGCTGGGTTTGACCACCGACGCGCGTGTCGCTGCCGCCATGGGTCGGCTGGAGCTGTCGCGCACCGATGTCTCGCTGCGCACCGGGGTGGCGTGCGCGATCGGGCGCGTGGCGCTCTTGGGTTTGGCGCGCGCGCGCTTGGCGTGGACCGACGCGGCATACTTGGGTCCCGCGGGCGTGCCAGCAACGCGGGTCGGTTGGGGCCCAGGCGTGGACGCGGAAGCCCAGCTCGAGCTGACGCGCTGGTTGGTCGCCTACGCCGGCGTCGGCCTCACGCTCGAGGCGAGCCGGAGCGAGTACCGCGTGCAGTCGGTCCGCGTCGCGACCGACCCCGCAGCGCTGCTCGCGGCCCGCGCCGGCTTGCAGTTAGCTCTCCGCGTTCGTTGAGGTTTTCGCTCTCACCAGGCAGCATGCCTGCGCTTCGTTTCATCGTTGTGCGACCCTCGGGCGACTCATGAGACGTGCGGCACCTGGCCGACGTCGCCGGACTGGAACCAGGCGTGGCTGCTCGAAGTGAAGTCGACCTGGTCGCGCGCGCGCAGGCGGGCGACGCGCAGGCGCTGGAAGAGCTGGTGCGTACCCATTGGGACCGGGTGCAGCGCGTGTTGCTGCGCATGCTCGGTCCGAGGCAGGACATGGAGGACCTCGTGCAAACCACTTTTCTCGAGACCTTGCGCGCGCTGCCCGGCTTCAGGCGCGAGAGCTCGCTCTCGACCTTCGTGACCGGCGTGGCGGTGCACGTGGCGCGCCGTGCGATGCGGCCGCCCAAAGTGCAGCGCTTGGCCGTGTCGATGGAGCGTGCGGCCGAGCTCGGCGAGCGCAGCGCAGGGCCCGACGAGCGCGCGAGCTCCGCCGAGGCGCTGCGCCGCGTTCGCGGCATGCTGGAAGAGCTTTCCGAGCCCAAGCGGGTGGCGTTTCTGTTGTGGGCATTCGAAGGCATGGCGCCGGACGAGATCGCCACCATCATGGACGCGTCGGTGCCCGCCACCCGCTCGCGCATCTTCTACGCGCAGAAAGAACTGCTGGCAGCAGCCCAACAGGATCCCTACTTGCGGGAGTGGCTCGCGGAGCGGATGCGATGAGCGACGACGATCAAACCCTCGACCCGGAGCTGCAGCGGCGCTTGTCGGCGGCGGCCCGAGAGCCAGGCTCCGCGCTCGACGCGCAGGCGCAGCAGCGTGTGCTCGCGGCCGTGGTGGCGGAAGGCGCGCGCCTGGCGCGTGAACGCCGGCGCGCTCGGATCGCCACGGGTGTGGGCGCGATCGCGCTGGCCGCCGCGGCGCTGATCGGCTGGTTCTCGCGTGCGGAGCGCGCGCCCTTGCCGCAGTCTGCTCCGGCGATCGCGGCGTGCGGGTTGCCCTCGGGCGCCGGAGCACCGAGCTTCGTACGCGGCGACGACGGCAAGCAGCGCCTGGCGCTTCATGGGTATGGGCTGCTCGTCGCGGAGCCGAGCGCCGAGCTCGGTGTCGAGCGCGCAGAGGCGTGCGAGCTGACGATCGACCTGAGCCACGGCGCGGTCGCCGGGGACCTCCACAGCCTGCGGCCTGCGCGCTTGCGGATCCGTAACGCGCTCGGCGAGGTCGTGATCACGGGCACGCGCTTCTCGGTGCGCGCCGACGGCGCGTTCGAGGTGGTGTTGCTGTCGGGCGTGGTCGACGTGCTGGACGCGAAACAACCGCCGCTGCAGCTCACGCCTGGCCACGTGTTGCGCCGCAGCGCGGCTGGACAGCGCGGCTCGATTGCAGCCGCTTCGGACGACGACGGGCGCGCGCTGGCAGAGCTGCTCGCTGTAGGCGCGCCGGCGGCAACGCGGGAGCCGAATCGCGCGCAGGCCGTCGACGCCGGCTCTCCCGCCCAGGCGCGTGCCACGCACAAGACGCCGGCCGACTCGGCGGCGCTGCTCGCGGCCGCGGAAGCCGAGCGACGCCGAGGCCATCTCGTGCAGGCCCGAGCGCTCTATGCCGAGGCCGGCTCGCGCGCGGACGGCAACGCCGAGGTCGCGCTGCTGCGCTGGACGCGGCTCGAGCTCGAAGCGGGCGACGCAGCCGCGGCAGAGCGAGTGCTGGCGCGCTACCGCCAGCGCTTCGCTCAGGCTAGGCTCGACGCAGAAGCGAGCTGGTTGGAGGTGCGGGTGCTGCTGCAGCTCGGTCGATCGGAAGAAGCACGCGGCGCGGCGCGCACGCTGGCGCAGAGGTTTCCCGCGACACCGCAGGCGGCTGCCGCGCGCAAGCTGCTCTCGCAATGAGACCCAAGGCGTGCGCCGCGCTCTGGCTGGCGCTGGCCACGGCAGGGTGCGGCCTGCACCCGGTCGAGCTCGCTCCGGGTGCGGTCACCGACACGCTCGTGATCGGCAAAGTTCCCGATGCGGCCATTGCACGCTTCGCGGCCGCGCAGGCGGGGCGCGTGGACCCGGCTCACCTCACCTGGGCCTATCCAGCCGACGGCACCGTGTTGCCGCAAGACATCGCTCCAATCGCGTTCGCGTGGCGCAGCGGGCCCGCCCCCGCGCCGGCCATGGACGCCATGAGCATGCCTGCGATGCCCGGCGCCAAGCCGGATATGATGGCCAAGCCTGCGCCGCCCAAGGACATGGGCTCGTTGCTGTTCGAGCTGCGCATCCAGGCCGCAGGCCTCGACCTTCGCGTGTACAGCGACCAGCACGAGGTCGCGTTGCCCGCATCTCGTTTTCGCGCGCTGCTGCACGACCATGCCGGCGCGCAGCTCACGCTGAGCCTGCGCGCGCTCTCGCTCGCGGGCATGCCAGACGTGTTTCGCACCGACCCCGTTCACTTGCTCATCCGCGGGCCGACGCCGGCTGGCGATCTGTACTACGGAGCGACTCCCGCAGCCGGGCTGAAACGCGCAACGCTCGCGGCAGAGCGCGCGGCTTACCTCGACGCCAAGGTTGCCAACGCCGCGCCTGGCTCGCCGACGTGCATCGGTTGCCATGCCCTGTCTCGCGATGGACGGCGCTTGCTCGCCGCCGCAGGTGGCACGCAGCTCGCCGAGTGGTCGTTGCCGGACCTGCAGCCGATCTTGCCGCACGACCCGCAAGTCGCGGCGCCCGCGTTCGCTTGGGGTGCGTTCGACACCACCGCGTCGCGCATCGCCACGACCTATCGAGGCGCGCTGCAGCTGCTGGACGCGGATAGCGGCGAGGCGCTGGCGCAAGCGTCGCTACCCGCGGGCGTGCGGGCAAGCCAGCCCGATTGGTCGCCCGACGGACGTTACATCGCGTTCGCTCTCTGGCCACAGGGCGACAACGATGACCAAGACTTGAACGGTACCAGCCTCGCGCGCGTGCGCGTGGCGCTCGACGGAACGCTCGGCGCGCCGGAAATGCTGGTGGAAGCCCAGAAGAACGAAACGCTGCTCTTGCCCGCATACTCTCCCGACGGCACCCTCATCGCGTTCGAACGAGCGAAGGGAAGCGCGAAGCAAACCAGGGACGCGACGCTGTGGCTGGTGAGCGCGGACGGCGGCACGCCGATCCAGCTCGCGCTCGGCAAGCCGATGGGAGCGCATGCGGACGTCATGCCGAGCTGGATGCCGGCGGATGCCCCAGATGCAGCATGGCTGCTGTTCTCGTCGACGCGGAGCTACGGCGATCACGCGTTCGCGCAAGGCCAGCTGCAGCTGTGGGCTGCGGCCATCGACGTCGCGCAGGCCGCGACCGGGGCGGATCCGACCCATCCAGCGTTCTGGCTGCCGTTCCAAGAGCTCGAAGAGAGCAATCAACGCGTGCTCTGGGCCCCGCAGCTTCTGACGTGCGTCCCGGCCAAGGAGCTGTGCGACCAGCGCGACGACGACTGCGACGGCAAGGTCGACGAGGACTGCTGCACGCCGACCGCAGAAATCTGCTCGGACGGCCGCGACGACGACTGCGACGGCGTGGCGGACGACGGCTGCGGCTGCGGGTTGGTCGATGCGTGCGGCGACGGGCTGGACGGAGACTGCGACGGTCAGATCGACGAAGGCTGTCCTCCGCCCCATTGAGGACGGCGCCCGACCCGAATGGTGCCTCAGCCGAATGCCAAACCTTCGAACTGGCCCGAATCGCGCCAACCCGCGAGGTACTTGAAGTACGCGGTCGCGCCGTACGGGTAGCCCACGTAGAAACGCGAGGCCGGATCGGGCTCCTGGCCCTCGTTGTTGTAGTAGCCGGGCGTGCAGTCCTGCGAGCCGAGCATGCGGCCGGGGCCCGACATCAAGAGCGCGATCCACGCGTCTTCCCCCGCGCGCGTGAGCTCTACTCGGCCGAGGCCTCGCTCGCGGATGTGCTTCACCGTCACGGCGACCGACTTGCCGGCCTCGACGTAGTTGTGCGGCACGTTCGAGATCAGGTTCGCGCCCTGCGTCGGCTGAACCAGGAACAGGTTGGGGAAACCGTGCACGTGCATGCCGTGCATGCTGCGCATGCCCGTGGCCCA
>JBIOJD010000261.1:0-5948 GCA_044450485.1 Polyangiales bacterium
ATGCGGGCTTGGTCGACGTGTTCAAGCTGGTCGTGCTGGGCGACGATCTGCGCGCCAAGCTGCTCTCGGACAGCCGTCGCGCGCTGCTGGTCGACCCGGATGCCGAGGAGACCACGGTGCTCGAGATGCGCCTGGCCGAGCACGGCTTCGACGTGACGATCGCGCGCAACTCGGTGGATGCCGAGAACGAGCTCGCGGGCGATTTCGACGTGGTGATCAGCGAGGTCGACATCAAGCCGCTCAACGGCTTCGAGCTGCTCAAGAAGATGCGGAGCACGGGTAACGAGGTGCCGTTCATCTTCCACAGCAAGAACGCCGAGGGCGACAGCGTTCAACGCGGCTTCGACCTCGGTGCCGACGACTTCATCACCAAGCCGGCATCGCCCGATCTCGTCGCGCTCAAAGTCACGCGCGTGCTCGACGGGGCCAAGCGCGCCAAGCGCAAGAGCGGCGGCGTGAGCGGCTCGTTGACGGAGATGGCCCTGCCCGACGTGGTGCAGATCCTCTACCACGGCCGCAAGAGCGGAAAGCTCGCCATCACCGCCGAAGGCAAGCATGGCGAGATCCTGTTCAGCGAAGGCATGATCTTCGATGCGACGTTCGGGGACCGCCTGCACGAAGAAGCGTTCTACGAAATGCTGCGCTTGCGTCAGGGCGATTTCGAGCTCGATCCGAACTTCCGCCCGAGCGAGCAGGTGATCCAAGTCTCGCCCGAAAGCCTGCTCCTCGAAGGCATGCGCCGCTTCGACGAAGCGGGAAGGTAGGGCGCGTCTAGGGCTGCGTGATGAAGTAGGTCACGCTGCCGAGCAGGGTCAGGAACAGGTACCAGGCGATGCGTACGCCCTGGTCGCCGTGGGGTTGCGGCGCGTTGCCACCGCGCAGGCCCTCGCCGAGGTAGAGCGCGACCACGGTCACGGCGAGCGCCGCGCCGGCGATTGCAGTGAGCGTGCCGCCGCTCATCGCGGCCTCGCCCCACGCGCGCTCGAGCCCCTGCGTGCCCGAGGTGCGTGGCGCGACGAGGCAGAGCGCCGCCGCGCCTGCCAAGGATGAAACGATGAAGGCCGTCCGCACCGCGCTCGATCTCGGTGGCGGCGCGTCCCAGGGCTCGTCGCCGAGCGCGACCTGGGTCGCCGCGAGCTCGGTTCCACGCGACCTCGTGGCCGCCGCCGCGCTCGCGCCATAGGCGCATAACGACAGCCAAGCGAGCCCGAGCGCGAACGGTCCGTAGAGCTGTTGGTTGACCGCCTCCGGACGCAGCGCGAGCGTGCTGCCGAGCACGACCGGAAACACGAACAACCACAGCGCGGCAGCCAACCAGCTGGGGCGAGCCGCCGAGCGCAGCGCGGCCCCGAGCACGAGCGGCAACGGAGCGGCGAGGCCCAAAAGGAGCTCGAGGAGGCCCGTCTCCCGCGAGCCCAGCAGCGGCCACAGGACGGTGACCGCCCACAGGTTCGCGCCCAACACGACCACCCGCAGCGCGCCTTCGTCCGAGGCCGAGAGCCGTGTTTGGCCACGGGCTCCGGAGGGTTTGGCCGAGGTTCGACTTGGGGTATCCTTCATCGATGTTCTTGTGCTCTCAGTGCGGCGCCGGGCTGCGGGAGAACGATCGGTTCTGCGCCACCTGCGGCGCGTCGGTCGGGGGCACGCAAGAGGCCAAGGACCCGCTGCTCGGCCGCACGATCGCCGGCTCGTACGTGGTCCTCGATCTGGTGGGCGTGGGCGGCATGGGGCGCGTGTACCGGGCCGAGCAAAGGATGCTCGGGCGCACGGTCGCGATCAAGGTCATCCACCCGCACCTGCTGGCGGACGAGCAATCGGTGGCGCGCTTCTACAACGAAGCGCGCGCGGCGAGCCGGCTCAACCATCCCAACAGCGTGAGCATCATCGACTTCGGTCGAACCGACGACGGCATCCTCTATCTGGTGATGGAGTACCTGCAGGGGCGCGACCTCGCGCGCTTGATGCAAGAGGAAGGCCCGCTCCCGCTGTTTCGCATCTGCGACATCCTGACGTCGGTGCTCGCCGCGTTGGGTGAAGCGCACGTGCTCGGTGTCATCCATCGCGATCTCAAGCCCGAGAACGTGATCATCGAGCGGCTGCGCACGGGGTCGGACCTGGTGAAGGTGGTCGACTTCGGTCTGGCGAAGATGCTGGGTGGTGTGGCGGCGGACTCGTCGGTCACCTCGCCGGGCTTGGTCTGCGGCACGCCCGACTACATGTCGCCCGAGCAGGGCCGAGGCCTGCCGCTCGATGGTCGCGCCGATCTCTACTCGGTCGGCGTGATGTTGTTCGAGCTCCTGGCCGAGCAACTGCCCTACATCGCCGACACGCCGACCAACGTGGTGCTGCGCCACATCCAAGATCCGATCCCCGACCCTCGCGACGTCGCGCCTGCTCGCCGCATCCCGGCCCCGCTCGTCGATGTGGTCAAGCACGCGCTCGCCAAGCAGCCCGAGGCGCGTTACCAGACGGCACACGAGATGGCCGAGGAGCTGCGCCTGGTCTGGCAAGAGCTCCAGCCCGCGCAGCGCGAGGTCAACTGTCCGGCCTGCGGCGTGCGTTCGCCGAGCACCAAGCGCTTCTGCGCCGAGTGTGGCGCGCAGCTCTTGCCGCATCCCACGCCCTCGACGCTACCGCGCATGTCGCTGCCCCCGCGCATGACGATCGCGGCGAGTGATCGCGCCGCGGGTCTGGTCGCGCGCGACCGCGAGCTCGAACGTCTCGAAGCGCTGCGCCGGCAGACCAGCGACCGGCTGGTCTCGGTCTGCATCGTGGGCGAGCCCGGCATCGGCAAGACACGCCTGCTCGCCGAGTTTGCGGCCCGCGCGTCGCAGAACGGCGACCTCGTGATCGGTGCCGGCCCCCACGACAGCGGCGCGCTCGTGCCCTACCACCCGATTCGCACCATCTTGCTCTCGCTTCTGTCGACCGACGAGGCCGGGCTGCGCGCGCGTGCAGATGAGGTCGCGGAGGGCGAGCCGCTGGTGGCAGCCGGCATGCGCGAGCTGCTCGAGCCCACCGGGTTGCGCGGCAGCGACGGCGAGTCGCGCGCTGGCTCGGTCGCCGCGGCGTTCGCGCACGCGATGCGCGAGGCCCTCGACGAGATGGATCGAGAGCGCGCGTTGCTGATCGTCGACGACCTTCACGCCTGCGACGGTTTGTCGATGCAAGTGCTGCGCGAGCTACCCAAGCACGCCACGGACTCGGCCTTGATGATGTTGACCGCGAGCCAGCAGGCGCAGGACGGGCAGCTGCCATCGGAGACCGAGACCATCGTGCTGCGGGGGCTCTCGATGGCCGAAGCCAAGGCCTATCTCGGCGGCCGCGTGTCACCCTCGCAGAGTGAGCCGCCAGACGAAGAGGAGCGCACCTTCGTGCCCCTCTATCTCGAACAGCTGCGAGCGCTCGGGCTCGCGGTCGACGGGGTGCCGCACACGCTGCCGCGACGGCTCGCGGATGCGGTGAGCCAGCGCATGCAGCGGCTGAGCCTCGCCGCCGGTCGCGTCCTGCAGGCAGCGTGCGTGGTCGGTAATCGCGTGAGCCGCGAGATGCTCGCCGGACTGGCCGAGTCCGGCGCGGAGGCCGGAGTCGAGCTGCTCAAAGGGGTGGGATTGCTCGTCGAGCAGGATGGCCAGATCGAGGTCGTGCATCCGTTCATCCGCGACTTGGTCGAGGCCTCGATCCCCGCCGAGGCGCGCAAGAGCCTGCATGCGCGGGCGCTCGAGGCCGCGGCCGACGCCGAAGCACCGCTCGAGGTTCGCGCGTTGCACGCTTACGGCGCCGGCGAAACGATCACGGCGCTGATGTTGCTCGAGCGCATGGGCGATCTCGCGCACGAGCGCGGCGATGCGCGTTGCGCCGTGCTTTCTTATCGCCGCTGCCTCGATCTGGTGCGGCGCGAGCTGCTCGAGCTAGGCGACACGTCGCTCGAAGAGGCGATGGCGAGCTTCAGCCGCAAGCTCGGCAACGCGCTCGCGCGCAGCGGGGATCTCACGGGCGCCGAGGGTGTGCTGCGCGAGGCGCTCGAGTTCTGCAGGCCGGGCACCGTGCCGCGTGCTCACATCTTGCTCGGCCTCGGGCGCGTGGTCTCGAGCCGAAACCGTCTGCGCGATGCGTATCGCACGCTCGGCGAGGCGCTCGAGATCGCGATTCAGCGCGACGACGACGCGCTGCAGGCCTCGATTCACGTCACCGTCGGTTCGCTGCGTCGGGGCGAAGGCAACCTCGTCGGCGCCGTGGCTGCGTTCAGCGCGGCGCTGCAGCGTTTGGCCAAGCTGCCGAACGACAGCTTGGGCCTTGCCAAAGCCGCGGTCGAGCTGGCGTCCACGCTCGCGCAAGGCGACGACGTCGATGCTGCCATCGAAGCCCTCGGTCGCGCTCAGGATCTCGCGCGTCAGGCCAACGCGCCGTACTTGCAAGCGACGGCGGCGGCGGCTCTGGCACGGCTGCGGATCACGCAGGGCGAGCGTGCAGCTGCCGAAGCCTGCCTCGAGCAGGCGATCGTCGCTTCCGAGCAAGCGGGCGACGGCGCCGGCGTGCTGGCCAACGAGCGGGCCTTGGCCCAGCTCGTCCGCAGCCGCAGCGAGCGCCAGTACCTGGACGCTTGAGGCGGTGCTATCGTGGCGGCGTGCTGCGTTTGGTGCCGATTTTGCTGTGCGTGATCGTCGCGGGCTGCGATGCGTTGCAGGCGTTTCGCACGGCTCCTGGCGAGGTCTTCAGCGGCGAGGTCATCGGTAGCGACAGCCAGGCCAGTCAGCCGTCGTTCATCAGGCAAGGCTTCGACTCGCACACGCAAATGGCGCTGACGTTCGACCCGGCCAAGGCGGCGGCCTACCTGCGATCCGACGCGGGCGCAGGCGCCACGCTGCCCGCTGCGGGCACGATCGACACCTATTCGTGTCCGACCGCCAGCGGCGCGTGCCCCAGCGGCAAGCGCGCGCCCGGGTACTTCCAGAACGCGAACCTCGAGGTGATTCCGAACCTCACCCACGACCCACTGAGCGAGTACGACTTTCCCGGCGGCGGGCGGCTGCGGAACTACATGCTGATCTCGCGTTTCGAGTCGGTCACCGGCGGCGTGACCACCCCCCGCGCTGCGATGGTGTTCCTGTCGCTGATGGAGAACGGCGGCATCGAGGCGCGCGTGATCTCGCCGAGCGTGCTCGACCAGGACGGCAAGACCGAGCTGCACCCAGCGCTCTTCGGCGTGTTCCTGCTCAGCCGCCACAAATCGACGCCGTGATCGTCCTCGGCATCGAATCATCGTGCGACGAGACCGCGGCCGCCGTCGTGCGCGACGACGGCCTGGTGCTCGCGGACGTCGTCTCGAGCCAAGTCGCCTTGCACGCCCCCTATGGCGGGGTCGTGCCGGAGCTGGCCTCGCGCGCGCATCTGCAGAACATCGCGGAAGTGCTCTCGCGAGCGCTCGCCGAGGCCTTCGGGGCCGAGCTCGGCGCGCGCCCCGAGCAGGCGCTCGCGCGCATCGATGGCATCGCGGTCACGAACG
The DNA here is from genome assembly GCA_044450485.1 of Polyangiales bacterium. Classification (GTDB taxonomy): domain Bacteria; phylum Myxococcota_A; class Polyangia; order Polyangiales; family JAFGIB01; genus CAVZVA01. The sequence continues at coordinate 5,507 of JBIOJD010000261.1, forward strand.
GTCCCGGTCTGGTCGGCGCGCTGCTCGTCGGCGTGCAGGCAGCCAAGGCCATCGCGTTCGCTCGCTCGTTGCCCATCGTCGGCGTGAACCACCTCGTCGGTCACCTGATGAGCGGCTTCTTGTTTCGGCAACCCGACGGATCCGCGGAGCGCGAGCCGAGCAGCGCGCCGCGGCTTCCGTTCGTGGCGTTGTGCGCGAGCGGCGGCCACACCGCCTTGTACGAAGTGCGCAGCGCCGTCGACATCGAGCAGCTCGGACAGACCCGCGACGACGCCGCAGGCGAAGCCTTCGACAAGGTCGCCAAGCTGCTCGGGCTCGGCTATCCGGGCGGGCCGCGCATCGACCGCTTGGCCGCGCAGGGCAGGGCCGACCGCGTGACGTTGCCCCGACCGCTGCGTCGCAAAGGCAATCTCGAATTCAGCTTCTCAGGGCTCAAGACCGC
>JBIOJD010000262.1:0-5910 GCA_044450485.1 Polyangiales bacterium
ATCGCGGAAGCACACGATTTGGGTCGGTTGCTGGAGCGTTAGAGCGTTGGGCGATTCGATAGGGGGACCAAGTACCGACGTCATCGGCGTCCTTCTCTGTGTGTTGGCCGGGGCGATGTTTGCTGCAGTCGACGAGGCGCTCGCGGCCCTCGGCCAGTCGCGCACGCGTGCCGCGCGTGACGGTGAAGGCAAAGACGCAGAGACCGCGCAGCGCTACCTCGACGCGGGCAAGACGATCCACATTCGGCTGCTGGCCGGACGCATCCTGGCGCTGGTCGGCACGGCTGTGCTGTCTTACGAGCTCGCCTGGCACCTCGACAGCGACGTCTGGGTGCGACGCGGGGTAGTGGCTTTCGCGGCGCTCGTGTACGCGACCGCGGTCGGCACGGTGACCACGGCGGCGGTGAGCCGTGCCGGCCGCTTGGCCATGCCGCTCTTGCGCTACGCGCGGCCACTCGAGCTCTTGATGGCGCTGCCAGCCGCGCCGCTGGTCGGGGCCAGCCGGCTCATCGATCGCTTGTTTCCCGCGAGTCCCGAGGACGACCCGCAGCGCGTGACCGACGTGGTGGTCGAGCAGCTGATCGAGCGCGGCGAGGAGGAGGGCGCGATCGCGCAGGACCACGCCGAGCTCTTGCTCAGCGTGCTCGAGTTCCGCGAGACCGTGGCTCGCGAGATCATGGTGCCGCGCACCTCGATGATCGCGCTCGACGTCGACACCGACTTGCCCGCGGTCGCCGCGCTGATCGTGCAAGAGGGCCACAGCCGCTATCCCGTGTACCGCGGCAGCGTCGATCACCCGATCGGGATCCTCTACGCCAAGGACTTGTTTCGCGTGTTCCAGGACGGTGGCGGGTTCCACGGCAAGCTCGAGGAGCTGGTCCGCACACCGGTGTTCTTCGCCGCCGAGTCGCAGAAGATCAGCGATCTGCTGCGTCAGATGCGGTCGCGCCGCACGCACCTCGCGATCGTAGCCGACGAGTACGGCGGGACGAGCGGTATGGTCACGCTCGAGGACATCATCGAAGAGATCGTGGGCGAGATCCGCGACGAGCACGATCCCGAAGAGGCCGCGGTGAGACAGATCGCCCCCGGCCGCTTCTTGGCCAAGGCCGACGTGTCCGTGCACGACGTGGCCGAGATCACCGGCTTGCGTCTACCCGAAGGGGCGACGGGCTACGAGTCGCTCGGCGGCATGTTGGTCGATCTCGCCGGCAGAGTGCCCCGCAACGGCGAATCGATCGAGCTCGGCGGCCACGACCTGATCGTACGCGCCTCCGACGAGCGCAGGGTCACGCGGGTCGAGGTCGTCGAGCGCGACACGCAGATCCCGCCCGCTGCGGAGTGAGCTCCGAGCGAGCCACTGCATCGATCCGACGCCCGGTACTGGCACGTGGCGCACGCGCTCGCCATGCGCCGCCGCTGAGGTGAAAAGACTCTTGGGGCAATAAGTCCCTGCGAGTTGGCCATTCGCAGCAGCGCAATCGAGAGATGATGACGGAGCGAGGGAACAGCTTCATCTTGGCTTCGACGCAGCGTAGAACGATGACGAGACCATGATCCGAATGACTCGCAACATCAGGCGTCCTTTTGGCTCCATGCTTGCGGCGCTCGCGCTGATCTCCGGCGCCGCCTGCAGCGTCACCATCAACAACCGCGAGCAGACGAAGTCGGCCCACGCCGCATCCTCGCAACCGGCGTCGGAGTCGGCCGGCGACTCGGCGGCCGCGCAGTCGACGGGCGCGGGGTCGGGTGGCGCGCCCGAGGCTGCGGCGTCCGAGGCGAAGCCGGCGTCGCACAAGCGTGCGGCAAGGCATGCGCACGCAGCCGCGCCCTCCGCTGCGGCCACGCCGGCTGCCCAGCCCGTGGCCCCGCCGCCGTCCGCCGCCAGCGCAGCGACAGCGAGCGCGCCGCTGCCCGATCTCACCGAGCTCGTCGTGCCGGTGCGCGTGCCGTTCGCGCAGGCCGTTGCCAACGTCGACGCGCTCGTCGAGAAGACCGCCAAGCAGGGTTGGACCCGCGTGAGCAATGGCGACGACTCTCCGCAGGTCGAGGTGAAGTACCAGCTGTGGCGCGACCCGGTCAGAGCCAGTTGGAACGACGACACGCTCGACGTCACCGTGTCCGTGCACTATGCCGCCGACGTCCGCGCCAAGGTGCAGAACCCGCTGAGCAACGGTTGGATCTGGGTCACTCATGACGAGACGTGGGGCACCAAGAAAGAGCCGCAGGAGATCACCGCTACCTTCCATGCCAAGGTTGCGATGAGTGACGACTTCAAGCTGAAGGCCCAGACGCGCCTCGATCCGCTGGTGCACGGCAAAGCGCCCAGCGGCGATGTGTGCGTTCAAGTCTTGGCGCAGGTGTGCGTGAGCAAGGCGACGCTGACTCCGATGGTGCGCTCGCACCTGGATGCGTACCTGACGCCGCGGCTGACCAAGGCCCTCCAGCAGACCACCGGCCAGATCGAGCAAGCGCTCAACCTGAAGGCGCGCGCACAGACGCTCTGGAGCGCGCTTCAGGCGCCCCAGTCGCTGCAGAAGATCGCCGATGCCGACTGCCCCACGGAGATCGGCGCGGCGTGCAAGACGCCCGCCTGGCTGGTCGCGCAGCCCACCGCCCTGGGTGTCGCCGGCCCGCGCATGGACGGTGATGATCTACGGGTGGACCTGTCGATCACGGGGCGGCTCCAGGTCGCCCTCGGACAGCAGCCCAGTGTGAGCCCGGTGCCGTTACCGAAACTGTCGGCGGTGTCCGAGCCAGAAGGACTGCGTGTCCACGCGGCGCTCGAGCTCGATGCGCCAGCGCTCAGCGCGCTGCTCGACGAGGAGCTGAAGGACCTTCGTTTCGGTGCGGGCAAGGGCAAGCCCGAGCTGAAGGTGACGAGCGCGCGGGTCCTTTCTCATTCCGATGCCAAGCACCGGCACCGCATCACGGTCGTGCTTTCCGTGACCGGCTCGGTGACGGCCGACATCACGCTCTACGGCGGGCTGAGCTACGACCGCGCGACGCAAACGCTGTCGGTCGCCAGCTTCGACTACACCGTCGAGACCAACAACACGCTGCTCAAGCAGCTCGCCGGCTTCGATCACGACGCGTTCCGCAGGCAGTTGGCCGCCAAGGCGCACTGGGATCTCGGCCGCCAAGTCGAGCCGCTCAAGAAGGCCATCAGCGCAGCGCTCAACGGCACCCTGCGTGATCAGCTGAGCGTGAGCGGCGAGCTGGCCGACCTCGAGCTCTCGAGCTTCACGGTTGGAAATGGATCGATCTCGGCCGACGTGGTGCTCGCCGGCGACCTACAAGTGACGTTCACGCCCAAGTGAGCCGCCAGCAGTGAGGCGGAGAAGCTAAATCTCCACCCACGTTTGCTCGATCGTCGCGCCGGCGGTCTTCGGGAAGAGCAGGGTGAAGTGCGCGATGGCGCCTTCGGGAGCGCTGCCGACCGAGCCCACGTTGATCACCTCGATGTCGTCCACCACGCGCGAGAACGGCACGTGGGTGGAGCCGCAGACGACGATATCCGCCGGGTCGTCGGCGAGCAGATCGCGCACGCTGTCGTCGTCGAGGTCGTGGCCGATCGATTCGAATGGATCCGATGGGCTGCCGTGGACGAGCAGCAGCTCGCGGCCGTCGACCATCGGGATGCGCAACCGGTCGGGCAGCGCCGCGAGCCTGCGCAACGTGAGCTCGCCGAGGGCGCGGCGCGTGGCCGCAAACTGGGCGGCCATCTCGATTTCCTCGGCGCTGCTCGGGCGCAGCTTGGTGGGGTCGATGGTCGCCAGCGCGATGTCACTCGTGCCGCGGATGCAGTGCGCGCCGACCGCTTGTAGCCGTTGCCAGACTTCGAGCGGTTGCTCACCGCCGAGCAGCAGGTCTCCAGCGACGAACACGTCGGTGACCGCTCGCCGGGTGAGCTCGCCGAGCACGGCCTCGAGCGCCGGCAGGTTGCCGTGCACGTCGGAGAGAAACGCCATGGGCTGACTCGCGGGTTTGGTGCTGATGCGGTCTGGTTGGCCCATGGGGGTCGCATAGCCTAGCAGGGCCCGGAGAGCCCGACGGCGAGCTCTCGATTTTCCCTGCCGTTTCGCTCGACCGCGCCCTGATGACGGTCCGCAATTTGGTGGGATGAGGTAGGTTCAGGTACGATACATTTCTTCGGAGGCTCTTCGCTTTGCAACGCAGGATCAAGCCGCCGGTACGGGCGACCCGGGTCGCGGGGCTCGCCCGGCGGACCCAGAGCGTGACGCTCAGCCGCTCGCTCGAGGACGCCCTCTTCCGCTGCGCGGAGGTGCTGTCGGAAGGCGGGCTGCGATCCCAAGCAGCGGGCGGCGGCGACAGCTATTTCGGCAGCACGATGATCAGCGTCGAGCTCGAGCGCTTGCGGCCGTGGCTGCGCGGTGGCCTGGACGCGCCGGAGCGGCGTCGATTGATGGAAGCGGTCGACGGCTCGGTACGGGTGCGCGTGCGCGCGATGCGTTTGGCGCGGGCCGAAGCTCTGCGTCGGGTCCCGGAGCGCGGGCTCGGCACGGCCTACTTCGAGACGCGCATGCGCTTGACCGAGCACCAACTGCACATCGACGTCGACCTCGAGGCGCCGTTGAGCGTATCCTCCTCGGCAGGTCGGAAGTGAGCGAGGACAACGTCATCCACGTCGACTTCGGACGGCGCGGCAAGCGTGCGCGGCCGCCCGCGTCGAGCTTGCGCTCGGAGGATCCTGCCCCGCAAGTGCTCGACCCGGGCAACCCGCGGCGGCTGCTCCCCGCGCCTGCCTCCGAGCCGCCGGCTGCGCTGCGCACCAAGGATCCGCTCGCCGATGTTTATACCGCGCGCGATGCGGCCAAGCTGTTCGGTCTCTCCCCGAGCCGTTTGCGCTACTGGGAGCGCAGCGGCTTCATCGGCCGCTCGGTCTCGCTCGAGGACCAGCGCTACTACAGCTTCGAGGATTTGATCGGCATCCGCGCTGCCAAAGAGCTGCTCGATGAGGGCGTCGCGCTGCAGAGCGTGCGCAAGAGCGTCGCGGCATTGCGCGCGTCGCTTCCGCGGGTGGCGCGACCGCTCAGCTCGCTGCGCATCGTGGTCGACGGGCAGACGCTGCTCGTGCGCGACGACCAAGGCAGCTACGAGCCCACTACCGGCCAGCTCAGGCTCGACTTCGAGGTCAGCGAGCTGCGCGACGACGTGGTGCGCGTGCTGCGGCGCAGCGGGCGGCAGAACGACTTCGCGCTGGCGTACCAGCACTATCTCGAAGGCTGTCGCTTCGACGAAGACCCGACCGGCTTCGAGCGTGCGGAGGCCGCGTATCGACGTGCGATCGAGCTCGATCCGTCGCTCGCGAACGCGGTCACCAATCTCGGCAACCTCAGCTATCGACGCGGTCGGCTCGAAGAAGCGCAGAACCTCTACGTGCGCGCGCTCCAGATCGACCCGGAGCAGCCCGAGGCGTTCTACAATCTGGGTTTCCTGCTCTACGATCGCGGGGAGCTCGCGGCAGCCGTGCTCAACTTTCGGCGCGCGCTGCGAAGCGATCCGGCGTTCGCCGACGCGCATTTCAACCTCGCGATGGCGCTGTCGGATCTGGGACAGGGCCGCGAAGCGCGCGAGCACTGGGAGACGTACCTTCGCCTCGACCCTGAGAGCCCCTGGGCCGAGATCGCGCGCCAACATCTCAAGTAACGGCCACGCTTGCAGCCCCTATTTGCGCGAAGGGGGTAGGGGAGGGGGTTGCGAGGCGGCGCGGCCAGTTGGGAGCGGAGGCGGCGCCGAAGCCGTGCGCTTTCCGGGCAGCGGGGGCGGACCGGGCTGTGGCGCGGGCTGCGCTGACAATGCTTCAGGGGGTGCGCCCGGTCGCGAACCGCGTGACGGCGGCAACGGCGGTGGCGGCGGTGCCGACACACGGGCCACGCGCGAGGGTGG
>JBIOJD010000263.1:0-5908 GCA_044450485.1 Polyangiales bacterium
GCGATGATCGGCACGCGCCGGGCCACGATCGGATGCAGCGCGACCTTGCCGACGAAGGCTTTGTACCGAGCATCGTCCGGGTGCACCGCGATCGCCGTGTCGCCGAGCATGGTCTCGGGCCGCGTGGTCGAGACCACGATCTCGCCGCCGTCCTCGACCGGGTACGCGAAGTCGAACATCTCGCCCGGCGCGCCCTCTTCGTTGTCGACCTCGAGGTCGGAGAGGGCGGTGCGGCAGTGAACGCACCAAGAGATCAGCCGCGTATCGCGGTAGATCAGCCCCTCGCGGTACAAGCGCACGAAGCTCTCGGTCACCGCGCGGCTCAACCCGGGATCGAGCGTGAAACGCTCGCGGGTCCAGTCGCAGGACGCGCCGAGCACGCGCAGCTGCTGCATGATCCGGCCGCCCGACTCGGCCTTCCATTTCCAAACCCGCTCGACGAACGCCTCGCGCCCGATGCCGAGGCGCGTCAGGCCCTCGCGCGCGAGCTGCCGCTCGACCACCACCTGCGTGGAAATGCCCGCGTGATCCACACCCGGGATCCACAGCGTGTTGCGACCGAGCATCCGGTGATAGCGGATGAGCACGTCCTCGAACGTGACGCGGCAGGCGTGGCCCACGTGCAGCGAGCCAGTGACGTTCGGCGGCGGGATCGCAATCGTGTACGTCGGCCGCGTGTCACTCGGGTCGCTGCTGGCCGTGAACAGGCCCTCGCGCTCCCAGAACGCATACCAGCGCGCCTCGGTCTGCCGCGGATCGTAGGCTTTGGGCATTTCCGTGGGCATGGCTGCTTCGCCGCTTCCTAGCGCGTAAAAGCGTCGCCGCCACTCCGAACCACGGACTACTGCGTGAGCCGGCGGATCTCTTCCCGGATGAGCGTCTCGGCCAGGTCCGGCACGACTTCCCAGACCACGCGCTCGATCACGTCGCGCGACAGCGCGAGCACGCCTTTGATCTGCTCTTGGTTCAGCCCCAGGCCGTCGAGCTGTTTGGCGAGGTCGCTGCCGCTCGCAGTGGCCGCCGCCACCGGTGCTTGAGCTGCCGCGCGCGCAGCGGCCACAGGCGCGGGCGCGACTGGCGCCGCCGCCGGCGGTTGCGCTCTTGGGCCAGGGCTGGCTGCGGGCGCCTGCGCCGCTTGGGCCGCGGGCGCTCGCTCGAACGCGATCGTGCCCGTGCGTGATCCGCGCACCACCGGCCCCGCCGCTGGCGCTGCGGCCTGCGCAGGCGGAGCCGCGGCCACCGCGGGTTTGCCCGCCGTGCGCGGCTGCGACATCACGCGTTTGACCTTGTCGATCACGTGCTGCGTGTCGAATGGCTTGACCACGTGGTCGTCGACACCGGCTGCTTTGCCTTTGGCCTCGTCGTACGGATGCTTCTGGCTCGCCAGCACGATCACAGCGGTGCGCTCGAGCCCGGGCGTCGCGCGTATCGTGCTCGCCACCTTGTATCCGTCGGTGGCCATGGAGGCATCCGCCAGCACCACGTCGGGCCGCAGGTCGACAGCCTTGGCAATCGCAGCGTCGCCGCTGTCGACGGTCACCACGGAGGCGTCTTCACCCGCGAAGGTGAGCTCCATGATGCGGCGCATGGTGAGGCTGTCGTCCGCAACCAGGATGTTCACAGGCACCAGGGCCTCCTCCCGCGGCGTGACCGCGTGGCAAACCAACCCTCTCGGGAAGCGAAAAAATGGATACGCCAAGGCGGCGCACTGGGTCAAGGATTCCGCGCACCTACAGGTCGTTCCGGCCGTCCCGCCCGAGCGGTTTGACGCGCGGAGGTGACTGGCCTATGTCGCCGCCGTGACCCGCTTCCGCGACCAGGCTGCGGCCGGTCCCGCCCCCGATCCGCGAGCCGCCGCCGCGCGCTATCGGGCGCTGGCCCCGCGCGCGCCTGAGGCAGGTATCGACTTGGTCGATGTTTTCAGCCTAACCCATGATATTGAAATGGAAATTGGCTTCGGTCGCGGGATGTTCTTGATGCAGCGGGCGCAGGCCGTGCCCGGGCTTCAGCTGCTCGGCCTGGAGATCAAAACCAAGCTCGCATACCAGGTTGCGCAGCGCTGCGAGCGGCTCGGGCTGGCGGGCGTGAAAGTGCTGGCGGGAGATGTCCGCGCGCTCCTTCCTGCGATTCGCCCAGATCGCTCGTTGGCGCGCGTGTTCCTCCACTTTCCAGATCCGTGGTGGAAAAAGCGGCACGCGAAGCGGCGCTTGGCAGGCGAGGACCTGCTGGCGGAGCTCGCACGCCTGCTTCGGCCCGGAGGCGAGATCTTCGTCCAAACCGACGTCGAAGAGCGCGCCACCGACTGGCTGCAGAAGCTCACCGCCCATCCGGCGTTCGAGCTGGCGGACGGTGGCCTCGTCGGCGGCAATCCGTACGCGGCGGTGTCGAATCGGGAACGTCGTGCGATCGAGGACGGTCTGCCCGTGTTCCGGGTGCTCGCGCACAGACGATCCTCCTGAAGACAGGACGAACGCGGCCCGTCAGCGCGAGGTCCCCGCTTCGTTGCGCTTGCGCGCCAGCAGCACCAGGTTGTGCTCGATGTCTGCCAGCGCGTATTGGTCGCGCCGGCTCGTTGCCAGCTTCTTGGCCTCGCGGAGCGCCTTTTCCGCCGGGTCGAGCTCGTCACGCGCGAGGTACGCAGCTCCCAGATAGTTGAGCAGATAGCCCTGGAAGCGCTGATGATTGAGCTCTCGCGCAGCCTCGAGCGCCTCGAGGTAGATCGGAATGGCTTGCTCCGGCCGCCCCGCGCGAAACGCGAGCTGGCCCAGGGCCACCCGGGTTTGTACCGCGCCTTCGTGATCAGCGAGCGCTTCGCGCACCTCGAGCGCGCGCTTGAACCGCGCCTCGGCGGCATCGAATGCGCCGAGATCCAGCTCGATCCGGCCAATCGTGTTCAGCGACAAGGCCTGAGCCCGGCGATCCTGCGTTTGCGAGCGTATCTCGAGCGCCTCCTTCGCGGCGGCCAGCGCTGCGTCGAGATGACCTTGCATGCGGTGGATCTGGGCCATGTCGTCGTAGCTGCTGGCCACACCGCGCTGGTCTCCCAGGCCCTGGAAGATCGCCAGCGCCGTCTGCAGGTGCTCGAGCGCCAGCTCGTGCTCGCCGCGCTCGCGATGGATGCGCGCGATGCGGTTGAGGGCCGCGCCACCGCGTCCGCGCGCCCCGAGCAGCCACGAGAGCCTCGCGATCTCCTGGAATGCGAGCAGGGCTTCCGGGTAGCGGCCGAGCGTGCCGAGCAGCGAGCCGCGCTCGTGCAGTGCGTCCATGCGCGTGCCTACGTCGCCTTCGCCGATCAGGGGCAACGCGCGGTCCACGTACAAGAGCGCCATGGTGGTGCGCATGCGCGCGCGTTCGTTGTCGGCGGCGCGCAAGTACGCGCGTGCAGCCAGCTCGCGGTTGCCGCCGTGCTCGAGGTGCGAGGCGAGCAGGGCGGCGGGGTTCTCCACGGGCAGATTCGAGGTGGCGGCCAGCCAGCGCGCGACCACCGCATGATTCTTGCTGCGCTCAGCCTCGGGCAGGTCCACGTAGATGAGGCTACGCGTCCCAGCATATTGGAAGGTGTACTCGCCGAGCCCGTGCACCGGTGAATCCGCCAGGCCCACGATGAAGCCCTTGGCCTCGAGCGCATCGAGAGTCTGCTGCAGTTCGAGCTCGTCGTCGCTCGGTGTCCAAAGCTCGAGCGCGGATGCGTCCGCGTCCGGTACCGCTCCCCGCGCACGCCGCAGGGCGAGCAGCGTGCCGTCCCAGAACCGCTCGCCGACCACCGCAGCGTCGCGCATCACTTGGAGCTCCGCCGCTCCGAGGGTGACCAAACGCGCCCGGATGCTGTCGGCCATGGTCAGCGGAAGACCGCCGCGTTCGAGCCGCGGGAGATCGACGATCACGCCGTGCGGCTCGCGGCGAAAAAGCCCGCCGTCCTGCAGCGCCCTGAGCAGCTCGACGAGCTGGCGCGGATTGCCGCCGCCGCGGTGGAGCAGGGCGCTCACCAGCTCCTCGGGCAGCTCCTGCAAGTCGGGCACGAGCATACGCACGAGCTGTGACGTGGCCGCGGCGTCGAGTGGCGCGAGCTCGGCGCCTTGCACGCGCGCCTGCGGGTGCAGCTCACGCACGCGCTCGAGCAGTGGCTGTCTACCGGTCGCGATGACGACGAGCGGCGCGTCCTGGTCGAGCAGCGCCGAAAGCAGCTCCCACGCGAACGGCTCGGCGTCGGTGAGGTCGTCGAGCAGCCACAAGAGCGGCGAGCGACGCGCGTCCCCGGCCCCGAAACGTGCGACTGCGGCGATCGCCTGGGAGTGCAGTGCCGCCGGGTCGCCTTGAAGCTCGCGCAACAGATGGCTCTCTGGGAACGGGACGCCCGTCACGTGTCCGAGCAGCTGAGCGGTCTCGGCAGCGCGCTCTGGCGCCCCGAGCGCCTCGGCCACGCTGCGCTCCATGTCCTCGCGCACCGAGCTCGGCGACGAAGCGGGCGTGATCCCGAAGCGATCGAGCAGCAGGCGCGAGAACGGCGCATACGGTCCATCGTCCCGAGAACGCAGCGCGGCGTAGTGCACTGCGAGCTCGGGCTGCAGCTCGGCTGCGATCTCGCTTGCCCGCTGCAGCGCCGCAGTCTTGCCCGAGCCAGGCGCGCCTTGCACCGCGAGTAGGACCGGCTTGCCGCTCGGGAACGCCGACTCGAGCGCCTGGCGAATGGCGGCGACGAGCGCCGGCTGCCCAAACAGCGGACGGCCCTCGTCTGTGCGCGCTCGCGGAGGTCGCTCGGTCTTCGGTTCGCTCTGCGCCGTCGCGTCGTCGACCGAGCCCTCGCGCTCGGGTCGCGGTCTGGCTGGACCACCTGGATATACCTGGGTGCGCTCCTCCGCGTCGGCTGCAACCTCCAGCCTCGCAGTCGTGGTGAACGGACCGCCGTGCGTGCCGGTCTCGCTGAGCCTTCGCAGGCGTGGGCCGAGCAACGAGCCACACCTCGCGCAGCTCACCCAGCCGCGCGGGTTCTCGAAGCCGCAATCACTGCATTTGACCGCGGTGCGCAAAGGGATCGGCCCATGTTCGCCGACCCACCGCGTACGTCAACCGCTCGCACGGGATCTCAATCCGCGCGGGCCATCGACTTGCAGCGGAGGGCCGTGCGTTCGCGAAGCTTGGCTTGGCGTTGGGCCAGCAGCGCGGGATCGGGCTCGGCCGGCGGCGCTTCGGCGTCTGCGGGCGCAATCCCGCGCGGCACGTAGAACGCGCTCAAGTCGTCCACGAAGTCGAACAGCTCCTCGTGACGATCGAGCAGCTCGCAGTTGCGGGCGAGCAAGTGCGACACGATCATCTGGAAGGCGTCCACGCTCCAGGGGTGAATGTCGTGCAGCAACACGATGCCGCCATTGCTACCTCGTGCGAGGTCGCGCCGCCATTGATCGAAGACTTCTTGCGCGGTCCGCGCGTGGAAATCGTCGCCTCCCAGATTCCACAGCACCGTCGTGTAGCCGCGCGCCGCGCTGAGCTGATCGATGCGTTGCGAGTGGGCGCCAAACGGTGGGCGGTAGATGAAGGGCCGCGCTCCCAGCACGCGCTCGAAGATTGCCTCGGCGCCCACGAGCTGCGCACGGACGTCATCGTCGTCGAGCAGAGGGAGCTGCACGTGGTCCACCGTATGCCCGCCGATCATGTGACCGCGCCGAACGATTTCGCGAGCCAGCAGCGCCTGTTCGAGCTGCGTGGGCGTGCTCTCCGCCATTCGGCTGGCCACCAAGAAGAAGACGGCCTTGATGCCGGCCTCGTCGAGCCGGTCGAGCAAGAGCGGCGTCGTGCGCGGGTCGGGACCGTCGTCGAAAGTGAACAGCATCAGGCGATGGGCGGTGACACCGGTGATGGTCAGACCCTGTTTGAAGCCGGCGCCGAGCGCGGCCTGAACGGTTCGCGCCCC
>JBIOJD010000264.1:0-5883 GCA_044450485.1 Polyangiales bacterium
GTCAGCGCCCAAGACCGCCGCTCCCGCAACCGCCGCCGGGTTGGCGCTTAGCCACGGACGAATTCACTTCGCGGGGGAGGGGCTGCGCGTGCCGCCCCTCGTCATCAAAGGCAAGAGGGCGCTGCCGAGCAGCAACAAGAGCACCAGCGCCTGGGCGCCGAGGCTCTGTGCGCTCGCGTGCACGCCGAGCCACGGTAGCTCCGGCGCGCGCACTTCGGTCACGGCCAGCACGGCGGCTTCTTGCAGCGAGTGCACGCCGTTGCCGACCATGGCGACCACGATCAGGCCGAGCAGCACGCTCGACGCCAACATGAAGGGCCGCGGCTGCAGGCGCTGGCCCACGCTGCGCAGCGTGAAGGTCACGAGCACGAGCGCGGAGAGACCAATGCCCGTGCCCAGCCACACCCGGCCCGGTTCGTCGCCTGCTTCGAGCAGCAGCGCCTTGAAGAACAGCACGATCTCGAACGCCTCGCGATACACGGCCAGAAACGACAAGCCGAGAATGCCGAGCGCGGCACCGCGGCCCGCGATCGCTTTGTCGAGGCTGCGGGCGAGAAAGCCCATGAAGCGTTTGGACCCGAGCTGTCCGAGCAGCCAGTGCGTGACACCGAACAGCACGACCGCAGCGACCAGCGTGGCGATGCCTTCGGCCAGCTCGCGCTGCATGCCCGAGAGCAGCTCGCCCACCGCCCAGAAGGTGAGCAGCCCACAGGCGGCTGCGAGCATCCAGCCCGCGTGCACGTAGCGCGCGAGCTCCGGCGTTCCGCGCTTGCGCACGATGCCGAGCAGCGCGCCGATCAGCAGCGCGATCTCGAGCCCTTCGCGCAGCGAGATCGTCAACGCGCCGACGAAGGCCGCGCCGGCGCCCGAGCCGCCTTCCGCGGCCGAGAGCAGCGTCTCGACGTCGCGTCCGAGCTTCTCCACGCGCTCGACTGGCGCACGCTCGGCGGCTGCTTGCCGCAGCGTCAGCATCGCGTGCTCGATCTCGCGCACGCGTTTCGGATCCCGCGCCGAGAGCGCTGCCTCGTGCGGCTCGAAACCGTCGAGATAGGCTGCGACGAGATCCCGGCGAGCGCCTGCTGCATCGCCTGCCCGATAGGCAGCGAGCCCCGCGTGCAGCAGCTTGCGTGCGAGCGAAAGCCGCGTGCCCGCGGCGCCAGCGTTCGCTTCGAAGGGCGCCCGGGCGCGCAAGTAAGCGAGCGCCTGCGCTCGTTCGAGGCTGCCGAGCCCAGAGAGCGCGGCGCTCAAATCCTCGTCTGTCTGCCCGGCCAGGCCAGCAGCCGAGGTCGGCAGCTCCGCGCCCGAGCGCTCGAACGTCGCCTTGCCCGCGTCGAGATCCGCGTGCGCGTGGCGGAGCGACAACACGTAGAACGCGAGGCTCCAGCGCTGCGCATCGCTGAGCTGCGGAAAGGCCTGCATGGCGGTGCCTTGCAGCCCGAAGCTGATGGCGTGGAAGGCGCGGTGCGGGGACACGCTCGCCACGCGCGCAGGGTCGAGGAAGTTCGCCGGGTGTGGCGTGAGCTTGCTCGCTGCTTCGGTGTTGGCAGATCCGTCTGCGCCGTGACAGGTCGCGCAGCCCTGTTGCACGTACGCAGCCGCCGCCTCGCTGCGCGAGGGCGTGGACTCGGGGCTCAGCGCGACCGCGTACCGCTGCACGAGCAGCTCGCGCGTGTCGCGACAAGCGCGCGCGACCTCGTCCGGCGGCCGCTTGTCCCCGAGCGCTCTTTGCAGTGCGGAGAGCCGGACGCGCAAGGCATCTGTCTCGGGTAGCCCCGCTTGTGCCGCGAGCGCACCGGCTTCGGCTGCCAGCGAGCGTTGCTCGTCGTACTCGCTCGCTTCCAGCACGTTGCCGTCAGCGGACACGGCCTGCCGGTAGTCGCCCGCGATGTACTCGAGCACGCCCGCGATCTGACGCAGGGACTGCCCGCGATCGGGGCTTGCCGAGATCTGGGTGCAGAAGAGCAAGAGCGCGAAACCGCACCCGATATGAGCGCAGAAGCGTGTCCTAGGCGACATCGAGGGTACTGCCTATCGCAAATGAAAGTCGATTTCAATAAGTACCCACACACTGTGGTGCGCGAGGCTCGGCCGCGCAAGGGGCACGTGAGCGATCGCGAGGCCCCGGGCCTGCTCACTCCGTGGGAATCGGCCGCCGGCCGGCGCCTTTGCCACCCTGGCAGTCCCCGCACAGGCCGTACAGCTCGTGCTTGTGGCTGACCAGACGGAAGCCGTGGCGCTTGGCCAACGCGTCTTGGAGCCGCTCGATCTGGCTGTCCTCGAACTCCACGATCTTCTTGCACTCGAGGCAGATCAGGTGGTCGTGGTGACTGTCGTGATGCGCGACCTCGAAGCGCGTCACCGTGTCGTCGAACTGGCGCTCGTTCGCAAGCCCGCATTCCACCAGCAGCTTCAGTGTGCGGTACACGGTCGCGTAGCCGACCTTGGGGTCTTGTTTGCGCACCAGCGCGAGCATGTCGTCGATCGAGAGGTGGCCGCCGGTGCGGAAAAACACCTCGCTCACCAGACGCCGCTGCGAGGTCGAGCGCAGGCCCTTGCGCTCCATGTACGCGACGAGCTGTTCGTGCAGCGCTTCGAGAGTAGGGTCGCTGGGCTCGGCCATCGACGACGTTCCCCCTGCCATCAACGACTCATAAGGTAGCATGCGGGTCATGTCGAGTGGGGACAACGGATCGCCTGCGGCTCCGGCCCGGCTCGGAGATCTCGGGGCCAAGTTCCTCATTCCCGTGGCGGCGGCCCTGACCCTGCTCTCGTTCGTGCGGGGAGCGGCGCGCCGCATCGACCACGAGCTGCAGCTCTGCGCGCCGGGACACGTCGCGCAGGGCGCGCTTTTGCCAGTGCGTGCGCTGCTCTACACGGATCTGCATCGGCCCGAGGGCGCTCGGCTGAGGGCGGCCCGGACCACGCTCGAATTGCGCGCGTCGTCGGACCAGGCGCTGCTGGCCGCGTCCGTGTTGCACTTTTCATTCGGCCAAAGTCTGGATGCGGTGCTCTCTCCGCCTGTGGCGTTCACGGGTAAGGCACGCCTGGTCGCCACGAGCGACGAGCCACGCGTGAAGGTCGAGCGCGACCTCGAGATCGGTGCAGTCAGCGCAGCCTCGCGGCAAGCGCGAGAGCCACGACGGCTTCCGCCCTTGCAACGGATGGCCCCGGGTCCTGTGAGGGTGTCGAGCTCCGATGAGCGCGCGCCGTCATCGCTGTCGCTTGCAATTGCAGGCGGCGTCTGCGTGCCGGAACAGCCGTGCCAGCTGTTCTTGCACGTGGGCGAGCCCGCCGCGGCTGTCTCGCTCGTACCGACTCCATCGGTGAGCCTCGAGCCAGGGGACGCGCTGGTCTCCGGCGAAACCTCCGCGGTCGTGCGGTTGCGCGTGCGCACCCACGGACCCGAGGCCGAGCTGCGGATTGCTGCCCTACGCGGCGGTGTCCAGGTGGCCACGCGCGCGTATCGGCTCGCAGTCGCGCTCGGGGCCAGCGCCGCCCGCGAGCTGCCCGCAATTCTCGATGCGCCTGCACGGCCTTCGATCGGGCTGTTCGGCGACGAGCCCGGCTGCATCGTCGACGCGTTCGCGTCGGACCGCTGGGCGCGTACTGGGGCTCTGCGCGAATGCCGGGGCGGAGACGTCGCGCCGTTCGCGGCGCTCGAGCCTGGGCTGTGGCGCTTGCAGTTGCGACGCGACCCGTTCGCGGCCGACAGCGCTGCTGTGCGCGGTTTGTACGTGAGACGGCCGGGGCAGAGCGCTGACGAGATCCTGCGCGAGCTGGCCAACGCGGTGCTCGAGCACGCGCCGGACGATCCGCTCGCCAAAGCCGTGCGGGCGGATCCTGCACCGTACGAGCGCGAGATCGAGCTCGTCGCGCACCACCTGCTTGCGCGCCTGGACGAGGGCATCCTCACGCTGCCCGCCATGGCCTCGAGCTATCCGGCCGATCTCGCGCGGCTCTCCGCCGAGCAAGCCGTGCTGCGCAATTGGGCCCTCCTCGCGATCGGGCTGTGCGCGCTCGCGCTCGGGTTGCTGGTGGCCCAGCGCGGGTTGCGCGCCGCGTCGCAGGCGAGCGAGCTGATGGCCGCGGCCGGCGAGGACGCGCGCGGCCTCGACCGGCAGCGCCTGCGCATGGTTCTGCGGGTGCTCGCCACGGTCACGAGCTTGTTGCTGGCTTTCGCGGCCATCGCCGTGTACATGGTCGCCCGCAGCCACGGAATTTGGTGACGCGCCGCGTGGCCGGAACGCGCCCTTAGGCCCGGCTTGCGCCGGCCGGAGCGCATGCTTAGGCTGCACCGGATTGTCCCCTTTTTGGGCCGGGGAACCCCGAAAGCGCTCGCATGCTGGAACCCATCCTCCGCAAGATCCTCGGAACCAAGCACGAGCGCGACTTGAAGCGCATGCGTCCGATCGTGGACGCGATCAACGCGCGCGAGGCGCAGACCCAGGCGCTCGACGACGCGGCGATCCGGCGCAAGACCGGGGAGTTTCGCGAGCGACTTCGCAAAGGCGAGCCGCTCGACGATTTGCTGCCCGAAGCGTTCGCGGTGTGTCGCGAGGCGAGCAAGCGTGCGATCGGCTTGCGCCACTACGACGTGCAGCTGATCGGCGGCATCGTGCTGCACCGCGGCAAGATCGCCGAGATGAAGACGGGTGAGGGCAAGACGCTGGTCGCTACGCTGGCCGTGTACTTGAACGCGCTCGCGGGCAAGGGCGTGCACCTGGTCACGGTCAACGACTACCTGGCGCGCCGCGACGCCGAGTGGATGGGTCACATCTATGCGTTCCTCGGCATGAGCACGGGCGTGATCGTCAGTCAGCAGGAAGAAGACGAGAAGAAGCACGCCTACCGCTGCGACATCACGTACGGCCAGAACAACGAGTTCGGCTTCGATTACCTTCGCGACAACATGAAGTTCAGCATCTACGACTACGTGCAGCGCGAGCTGCACTACGCGATCGTGGACGAGGTCGACTCGATCTTGGTCGACGAAGCGCGCACTCCGCTCATCATCAGCGGCCGCGGCCGGAGCGCCAGCGACAAGTACGTCAGGATCAACGAGATCATCCCGCGATTGCGAAAGGACGATCATTACGCTGTCGACGAGAAGCAGCACTCGGTGACCATGACCGAGGAAGGCATCGAGCTCGCGCAGCGCGAGCTGCTCAAGCGTGGGCTGACCGAGGCCGAGAACCTCTACGACCCGATCAACCTCGAGTCGCTGCACATCTTGCAGAAGCTGCTGCAGGCGCACGCGCTCTACAAGCGCGACCAGCATTACATGGTCACCGACGACGGCCGCGTGCTGATCATCGACGAGTTCACGGGCCGCGTGTTGCCCGGCCGGCGCTGGTCGGACGGCTTGCACCAGGCGGTCGAGGCCAAGGAGAACGTGTCGATCCAGGAGGAGAGCGCCACCATGGCGACGATCTCCTTCCAGAACCTGTTCCGCTTGTACGGCAAGCTCGCGGGCATGACCGGCACGGCAGACACCGAGGCCGAGGAGTTCCACAAGATCTACAAGCTCGACGTCGCGGTGATCCCGACGCATCGGCCCGTGATCCGCAAGGACGCCGACGATCTCGTCTACAAGAGCGAGCGCGAGAAGTTCCGCGCCGTGGTCAAAGAGCTGAAGGATTGTCACGAGCGCGGGCAGCCGGTGCTCGTGGGCACGACCAGCGTCGAGAAGAACGACGCGCTCTCGCGCATGCTGACGCGCGACGGCATCCCGCACAACGTGCTCAACGCCAAGCAGCACGAGCGCGAGGCCTACGTGGTGGCGCAGGCCGGGCGCAAGGGCGCGATCACGGTCGCGACCAACATGGCCGGTCGCGGCACGGACATCGTGCTCGGTGGCAACCCCGAGATGCTCGCGCGCCACGA
>JBIOJD010000265.1:0-5856 GCA_044450485.1 Polyangiales bacterium
ACTGCGGGGGTGGGCTCCTCGTGGGCGTGCAGGTGGGCGTGCACGGCCTCGGCTTGCTTGCGCGTGGCGCCGGCTTCGAGCAGACGCTCGACGCTGCTTTGCTCGATCGCGTGCAGCGATCCCAGTTCTCGCAGCAGCAGCGCGCGCGTCTTCGGGCCCACGCCTGCGATTTCATCGAGCCCGCTCTGCATTCGCCGGCGCTGGCCGAGCTTGACCCGCAGTGCGTTCGACACCCGGTGCGCTTCGTCGCGCGCGTAGGCCAAGATTTGCAGCGCGGAGCTGCCCTCGCGCAGCTCTATTGGGTTCTTGCGTCCGGGCAGATACACGCGGTCGACCAGCGTCGCGCCGAGCGTGTTCGGCTTCTCTTTGGCGAGCGCGGCCAAGCTCGGGCCTTCGATGCCCAGCTCCGCGAGCGCGCGTTGCGCCACGGCCAGCTGACCTTTACCGCCGTCGACGAGCAGCAGGTCGGGCATGGCCCAACCCGCGCCGCCATCGCGCGCTCGTCGAAAACGGCGAAGCAACACTTCGCGCATCGCACCGTAGTCGTCGCCCTCGGCCGCGTTGCGCACATGGAAGCTGCGGTAGCCCTTCTTGCTCGGCGCTCCGTGCTCGAAAGCGACGATCGCGGCCACGGTGTCGCGACCGCCCATGTGCGAGACGTCGATGCACTCGATCCGCTCGGGCACCGTGGGGAGCTGCAGCCGCTGCTTCACCTGCTCGAGCCGCGCGTGCACGTCTTCGCGCGCGCGGGCCTTTTCACGAAACGCGTGGGTGGCGTTCTCCATCGCCATGCGCAACAGCTTGGCCTTCTTGCCGCGTTGGGGACGCAGGATGGTCACGCGACCACCGCGCTGCTCACCGAGCACTTCCTCCAGGCCGAGCGCGGCCTCGATCTGTGTAGGCACGATCACCTCGTGCGGCACGTAGCTGCCGCGGCGGTAGTACTCGCCCAGAAACGACGCGACCAGTTCCTCGTCTGGGAGCTTCACGTCTTTGAGGTCGAACGTGCGAACGGACACGACCCGGCCCCGGCGCACGAGCAGCACCGCGAGCTCGGCTTTGTCCTGCTGGCGAAAGTAACCGAACACGTCCTGGTCGAGGTCCGTCACCTCGGCCACGCGCTGTGCTTGCTGGGTGGCGGAGACCGCGCGGAGCTGATCTCGGTAGCCCGCCGCGAGCTCGTAGCGCAGGCCGGTCGCGGCCTCGCTCATCGCGTGTTGCAGGTGCTGCACGAGCTCGTCGTGGCGACCTTCGAGGAACAGCGACACCCCGCGCACTTGCTCGGCGTACTCCTCGCTCGGAACCTCGCGCACGCAGGGCGCAGGGCAACGCTTGATCTGGTATTGCAGGCACGGGCGGGTGCGCGACGCCATCTCTGTGTCCGTGCACGTGCGCAGCATGAAGTGCCGGTTCACGAGCCGCAGCGTGCTGCGCGCGGCCGAGGCCGAGTGATACGGACCGAAATAGCGCGCGCCGTCTTTCTTCGGCCGGCGCACGACTTCGAGCCGCGGAAAGCGCGCGTTGGGATCGAGCCGCAGCGACAGGAACTCCTTGTCGTCGCGCAGCTTCACGTTGTAGCGCGGCTGGTTCTCCTTGATCAGGCTGTTCTCGAGCAGCGCGGCTTCTTTTTCGCTGGTCGCGACGTAGGTCTCGAGATCCGCGAGCTCGTGCTGCAACCGATCGATGAAGTAGCGCTGGTCGGAGTTGCCGGCTTGAAAATAGCTGCGGACGCGGTTCTTGAGATTGGACGCCTTGCCTACGTAGAGCACCGCACCATGCCGATCCTTGAACACGTACACGCCCGGCGCTTGCGGCAGCGTGTCGAGCTTGTCCTGAATCGCAGGCGCGGTCGTCACCTCCGCAATCTACGGTGCCGGCGGGCGCTCGCAAAGCAGCGCTCGTTTTTCGGTGATCACGCAGTCGACCGCGAAGTCGTCCTCCGTGCTCGGGAGCTCGGCAAGAAGCTGGAAATCGTAGGCGATGGCGACTTTGTACGCGGCGTCCAGCTTGGGCAGCAGGCGGTCGTAGAAGCCCTGGCCGTAGCCGATGCGATGGCCGCGCGCATCGACAGCGAGCGCGGGCACGATGACCAGCGACACCTCCGCGTGCGCGATGCGCGGCGCCCCGGCTTCAGGCTCGGCGATGCCGTACGCGTTGTCGCTGAGCGCGTCGCCGCTCTGGTATCGGTGCAAGCCGAGCGCACCGCCTTCTTCGACCCGAACCAAGCCCACCCGCTTGCCCGCCGTCTCGGCGCTGCGCAGCGCCGCCTGCGGATCAGCCTCCTTGCGAAACGCGACGTAGCCGACGATGGTCGTCGCCCGAGTAAATGCCTCGAGCTCGCACAACCGCGCGCAGATCGCCGCCGAGCGCGCCGCACAGCCCTCTATCGGCAGCACACGCCGCAAGCTGAGCATGCGCTTCCGCAGCTCCTGCTTGGCGCGCACCCGCAGAGCGTGCTCCGCCGTTGCGCCCATCTCCGGCCGTCCCATGCGCGCACTCTAGCGCGCCCTGCGGTGTAGGCGAGCTAACCCAGTTGGCTGTCGATTCGCGCCATGGCGCTCGCGATTGCGGTGCGCGTGAGTCGCTCGACCTCGGTCAGCTTGGTCTGCGCGGTCTTGAGCTCGTCGGCGAGGTCGAGCGCCGCGAGCGCCAGCAACTGCCCCGAGGAAGCGCTGGTGCGCGCCCCGGCCCGGCTGAGCTTGTCTACGCGCTCGTTGATCATCGCCGCGAGCGCTTGGAGATGGTCCTGATCCGCGTCCGAGACCAGACGGAACCTGGTGCCTGCGATTTCCAGGGTGATCGTGCGCTTCACAACCACATCTTTAGGCGGTCCGCGTCGCGATTCCAACCCCCCACTCCGCGATTGTGGGCGGGACAGAGAGCCGTGTTATCCTGGTCGTGTCGCAGCTTTCTCCGCGCTGCTGCACCACGCGCGCACCTCCGATCACCATGATCAAAGTCGAGTGCGTTTCCTGCAAAGCTCCGTACGAGCTCGATCCGCGCCGCATCCCCGACAAGGGCATGAAGATGCGCTGCCCCAAGTGCGGCGCGAGCTTCATCGTGAGCAAGGAGGGTGTGGCGTCCGGGCTCAGCGCCGTGCCGGCGCCGCCTCCGCTCGGGGCCCCGCCGCCCGCGATTGGCGCTCCGCCGTCCGCTGCCGCAAGCCCGCTCGGCAAAGGCACTCTGATTGGGCAGACCGCTGCTGACGTGTCGGTCATGCCGGCCGTGCCCAAGCACAAGACCTCGGTCGGCGTCGCGCCCGCGGCGCCGTCACCGCAGACACAAGAGCGCTCACCTGCAGGGTCGCTCGTGCCGCCGCCGGCAACAGGTCCGGGTGTGCCGTTCAAGGCGCAAGTGGCGCCTCAGCCAGCGCCCCCCATTCCGTCCAGCGGCAATCGAGCGGCCGCCGCCAAGGGCGCATTCGGCGCGACCATGGTGGGCACCCCGGCGGTTCAACCCAAACCCGCTCCGCCCGCTCCGCCGCCCGAGCTCGACCTGCCCGTTGCGAGCGCCGACGACGAGCTGCCGAGCCAAGACGTGGAGCTGCCGGACGATCTACCCGCGCTCAAGGCTCCGAGCGATCCGCAGGACCTCAGTGTGTCGCGCATCTTCGTGGATGAGCTGCCCACGCCCAAGGGCGAGGTGGATCTGCCCGCGCCTCGCGCGCCAGCTGCGCCCAAGGCCCGGGTGGAGTTCGATGTGGATCTGCCCGCGCCTCGCGCGCCGGCCGCGCCGAAGGCGCGTGTGGAGCTCGACGTGGATCTGCCGGCGCCGCGCGCACCGGCAGCGGCAAAGCCCGAGGTCGACCTGCCCGCGGCCAAGGGCGGCGCAGATCTGCCGGTACCGCGGCCGTTCGCCGCCCCACCCAGGGTTGCTACCAAGGCCAAGATCGGTGGTGGGGGCTTTGGCGATCTAGATTTGCCCGGCGCTCCCGGCTTCGCGGACCTGCCTGCACCGCGCGTCGCGGATCTGCCCGGGCCGCGCGGTGTCACGGACCTGCCCGGGCCGCGCGGTGTCACGGACCTGCCCGCCGCGCGCGTCGCGGACTTGCCTGGGCCGCGTGGCGTCACGGATCTGCCCGCCGCGCGCGTCGCGGACCTGCCTGGGCCGACGAACGTCACCGATCTGCCGTCGCGCAAGGGCGGCGGCGGGATGAGCTTCGGCGATCTCGATCTGCCCGTCCCGAGGGCCGACGGCGGATTCGGCACGGCGGATCTGCCCGCACCGCAGGGCGATTTGCTGGCGCCGAAATCGGACGAATCGAGCTTCGCGGATCTGGATCTCGGGTTGCCCGACCTGCCTCCGGCTTCTGGCGGGGCCGCGAAAGCCAAGGACGCTTTCGGCGACATCGAGCTGCCGCCGCCCAAGCCAGCCGCGAATCTGGTCCCGCCCAAGGCCAAGACCGTGCAAGGCATGGGTGGGCGCACTGCGCAGGCCAAGCAAGACGACGCGAGCTTCGGCGACGTCAAGCTCGGCGATCACGATTCGGATTTGCCGCCGTCTCTCATGGGCGACGACGAATCGAGCTTCGACGATCTCAACCTCGAGCCCGAAGCGTCCGCGCCACCGCCGCCGCGCGCGGCTCCGCCGTCGGCGCGCGCACGGCGCGCCTCGGGCCCTGCCGACACGGTCGAAGAGCTCGAGCCCGACGCGATGGATCTCGACGAGCACGAGAAGTTCGACGATCACGACGAAGCGTTCGGCGAAGAGGAGTTCCAGGAAGGCGAAGAGGGCGCCACCGACGGCGACGAGGAGATGGAGTTCGGCATCTCCGGCGAAGAAGGCAAGGACATGGGCCTGCCGCCGGATTTGCTGCGCAAGCAGCGCGGCGAGGAATTCGAGGCCAAGCAAGCGCAGCGCGGCAAGCGGACTGTCACGATCGTCGTACGCCTCGCGATCCTGCTCGTGCTGCTCGGCGCCGGCGGAGCGGCGCTGACGTTCACCCGCTACGGCGCGTTCGGCATCTTCTACTGGGAGCGCTTCCTGCCCGAAGCTGGCGATCCGCGCTTTGCACGCGACGCGATCGAGAAGGCCGAGAAGATCGCCGCGAGCGACACTTATGGCGACGTGCGTCGCTCGCTCAAGGAGCTCGGCGAAGCCAGGGCCAAAGCGGGTCTCAACCGCGAGCTGCTCACGCGCAGCTTGCTGCACCACGCCCTGTTCGTGGTGCGCTTCGGCGAGGATGCGAACGTCGCGGCGCACGCCGCCGCGATCATGAAACGGCTCGAGGAGCGCTCTTGGCAGGCGCCGGGTATGGATCTGGCGCGCGCTGCCGACGCGGCGCGGCGCAAGCAATGGGCCGAGGTCGAGGGCCCGCTCGGTGCGGCCCGCAGCCAAGCCGGCAGCGATGCGTACGTCGAGCTGGTCGCAGGCGAGGCCGCGCTGGCGCAAGGCAAGCTCGACGCGGCGGACAAGGCGTTTGCCAAGGCGCTGCAGCTCGGCGGCGGCGCGCGCGCGCAGTGGGGCATCGCGCGCGTGGCCCTGCAACGCAACGACGTCGAGGCCCAATCGACCGCGATCAACGACACGCTCAAGCTGAGCCCCCTGCACGTCGACGCGCGCATGGCCGAGGCGCGCGTGCTGTGGATGCAAGGCAAAGAAGAGCGCGCGCAGCACCTGCTGCGCGTGGCGCTCGGTCTCGATCCGACCGAGGAGGATCAGTACCTCTCGAGCTCGAAGCTCGCCGCATCCGAAGGCTACGCATTGCTCGGTTACATGCACGAGACGCGGGGCCGGCTGCACATGGCGCGCGAGGCCTACGAGCAGTCGCTCGCGGCTGATCCCTACCGGGTGGACGCATTGCTCGGTTCCGGACGCGTGCTCCTGCGCGACAAGCGCTACGCAGATGCGCAAGCG
>JBIOJD010000266.1:0-5822 GCA_044450485.1 Polyangiales bacterium
GGCGTATGTGACCTCGTAGCGATCCTCTACCCCGCGAACCCGCAGCTCGGGCTCGAAGCCCACGAAGCTGTAGCGGGCCCACTTCTCGCCACCGACCACGCTCTCGAGCAGATAGCTCCCATCACCGTCGCCCACCGTGGCAAAGGCTGTGACCGGGGTGAGGGCGTCCGCCAGCAGCTCGGCCACGACCGGCACGACCGCGCCGGGTCGGGCCACCGCGTTGAAGCCCTCGAGGCTCGGTTGCGCGCGATACATGAGTCGCGGTGGCACTAGCATCGGGCCCTTCCCGAGGCCAGGCCTGGTCCGCGGAGCCTGCAGTGCAGCGGGCGGGTCGGTCCAATTGTTTGACCCCGAAGAGAGACCGTGACCAGCATGTAGGCAATGTCGGATAGTCTGGACAGCCGTCCCACCTCGCCCAGCCTCGCGCTGAGAGCTGCGGTGGCCGCCTCGGCCGGAGGCATCGCCGTGCTCGCAGCACTGCTCGTGCTGCCACGCGAGGAGGCGCACGCCGCGCGGGAGGTCCCGGTCGCAATCGCCGGCCAGCCCGTCCAGCCCTCGGCTGCGCCCGAGCAGCAAGCGGCCACCCTGGCCGAGCGCTACCTCGGCGGTACGCTGACGCTGCGCGCGGCAGGAACCGAGATCGAGGTGCGGCGCGCAGACCTCGGCGCAAAGGTCGACCTTGGGCATCTCGGCGCCTTGCTGCGAGCCGCGAACGACCCGCGCTCCCCGATGCGCAGAGCTCACCAGGCGCTGTGGGCCAAGCGACCGCTGCTCTTGCGCATGCCCGTACAGGTCGAGGGCGCGCGGGCGAGCTCACTGCTCCTGCGCCTCAAGGACCAGGTCGACCGCGATCCGATCGACGCTCATGTCGATCCGCGCAAGCGCCGTGCGGTGCCCGAACGGTCTGGTGCCGTGCTCGACCTCTATGGCTCGCTCGACCGCATCGAGCACGCGCTGTCGAGGGGCGACTCCGAGGTGGATTTGGCGCTTGCGGCGGTTCCGGCCAAGCGCGGCGTCGAACGGCTGCAGCACATCG
Source organism: Polyangiales bacterium (assembly GCA_044450485.1). GTDB lineage: Bacteria > Myxococcota_A > Polyangia > Polyangiales > JAFGIB01 > CAVZVA01. Next base: position 1,037 of record JBIOJD010000266.1, read on the forward strand.
AGATGGGGAGCGTGCTCGGCGATCTCACCACGCGCTACACGCGCGGCACCGACACCCGCAATCGCACGCACAACCTGCGAGTTGCGGCCGGCAAGCTCGACGGCTATGTGATCGAGCCTGGCGAGGTCTTCGATTTCAATGCGGTCGTCGGCGACCGCACCACGCACAACGGTTTCCGCATGGCGCCCGTGATCGCGGACGGCAAGCTGGTCGAGGGCATGGGTGGCGGCACCTGCCAAATCGCAAGCACCTTGCACGGCGCCGCGTTCTTCGCGGGGCTGCCGATCCTCACCCGCTATCCGCACTCGCACCCGAGCTTCTACATCAAGCTCGGCCTCGACGCGACCGTGGTGTACGGCTCCCAGAACCTGCGTTTTCAGAACGATCGGCCCTACCCGCTCGTGATCGAGGTCACGGTCGAGGACGGCTTCGTGCGGGCAGCGCTGCACGGCAAAGAGCGCACGAGCACGGTGACGTTCTTGCGACGCATCGACGAGATCACGCCGTTCGAGGAGAAAGTGCAGAGCGACCCGGACCTGCCGCGCGGCATGCGCATCTTGCAGCAGCGCGGGATTCCGGGATTCAAGATCACACGCTTCCGCGTGGTGCGCGACGAGCGCACCAACTCCGCGCGACGCGAACGCACGAGCGACGCCTACCCGCCGAGCGCGCAGATCTGGCGCGTGGGCAGCGGCCCGGTCCCCGGTCCCGACTACCACCCGCCGAAGAACGACGCGCACCCGGAGTACGTCGCGGACGAGATGTTGATCGCCACGCAAGGCCCGAGCACCGACGGCACCGAGATGCAGAGCACGCCGGGCCGCAGCGGAACCTTCGGTTGGACCGAGCGCGAGCACATGATGCGCAGCACGAGACAGGCCGCGCCAGGAGGCACGTGAAGAAGCCGCGCGCAGCCACAAAGGCCCCGCTGCAGGGCAAGCGCGTGGTCTTGTGCGTGGGCGGCGGCATCGCCGCGTTCAAGGCCGTGGTGCTCGCGCGGGAGCTGCAGCGCCGAGGGGCCGAGGTTCGCGTCGCGATGACGCGGAGCGCGGCGCGCTTCGTCGGGCCGACCAGCTTCAGCGGTTTGACGGGCAAGGCTCCGGTGCTCGACCTCTGGGATCCACGGCACGCGGGCGAGGTGCACGTCGAGCTCGGGGCGTGGGCCGAGGCGATGGTCGTCGCACCGGCCACCGCCAACCTGCTCGCGCGCGCAGCCGCAGGCATGGCCGACGACGCCGTGCTGGCCACGCTGTCGTGCGCGGCGTGCCCGGTTCTGTACGCGCCCGCGATGCACGAGCGGATGTGGCGGGCGGCGGCCACGCAGCGTAACGCGCGCAGGCTGGAGCAAGACGGGGCGATCCTGGTCGGGCCGGTGCACGGAGCGCTCGCCAGCGGCCAGAGCGGCATGGGGCGCATGGCAGAGCCCGATGCTATAGCCGACGCGGTCGAAGCCGCGCTCCAAGCAGGCCCACGCTCGAGCGCTGCGCGTACATCACGCGCGGACCTCGCGGGCAAAACCGTGCTGATCAGCGCCGGGCCCACGGTCGAGGACATCGACCCGGTGCGCTTCATCAGCAACCGTTCCAGCGGGCGCATGGGCTTCGCGCTCGCGAGCGCGGCGCGCGACCGCGGCGGCCGCGTGGTCCTCGTGTGCGGCCCGGTCTCGATCGCCAAGCCCGACGGCGTGCAGCTCGTGGACGTGCGCTCTGCCCGCGAGATGCAGCGCGCGATCGACGCAGCCTATCCGCGCGTGGACGTGGTGATCATGACGGCCGCGATCGCCGACTATCGCCCTGTGCAGGTCGCGAGCAGCAAGATCAAGAAGAAGGCCGAGCGCATGAGCATCGAGCTGGTCAAGAACCCCGACATCCTCGCCGGGCTCGGCGCGCGTCGCAAAGGCAAGCGGCCGGTGCTCGTCGGCTTTGCGATGGAGACCGACGACCTCGCCGCCTACGCGCGGCGCAAGCTCGAGCAGAAGCGCTGCGATTTGGTCGTCGCCAACGAGGCCGCGGTGTTCGATCGCGACGACACGCAAGCCATCTTGGTCGGCCCCGACGGCGACGAGCCGCTGCCACCGATGACCAAGATCGAGCTCGCGCACCGCATCCTCGATCGCGTCGTCGCGAAGCTATAGGAAATCGACCTTGCCGGCGCCTTCGCGGACGACGACGGGCGCGTCGCCGGACAGGTCGATGATGGTCGAAGGCGTGAGGCCCACGCCTTCGGCGTCGAGCACGAGCTCGAGGCCCGGGAAGCGCTCCTCGATCTCGCGCGGATCGATCAGGATCTCGCCCTCGAGCGAAGCGCTGGTCGACGCCACCGGACCGCCGAGCGCGTGCGCGAGCCCGAGCGCGACCGCGTGGTCGGGCACGCGGATGCCCACGGTCTTGCGGCGCAGGCGCAGCACCTTCGGCACCTCGCGCGTGGCCTGCAAGATGAACGTGTACGGACCGGGTAAGAGCCGCCGCAGGATGCGATACGCGAAATCTTGCACCACGCCATAGCGCGCCACCGTGCTCAGGTCGGGACAGACGAACGAGAGCAACTGTCCCTCGTGCATCTTCTTCATGCGGTAGATCGACTCGACCGCGTGGTGGTTCGTGATGTCGCAGCCGAGCCCGTAGACGGTGTCGGTCGGATACGCGATCACGCCGCCGCGGCGCAACACCTCCACCGCGCGCTCGATCTTGCGCGGCTCCGGATTCTCGGCATTGATCGACAGCAGCATCGGGGCGCGAAATCATGCGGCAAAACGCCTGCAACGCAACGGCGCCCGTGACAACTCGCTCCGATCGCAGCCGACACTTGCGCTCGGCGTCGGAATTGGCCAATTTGCCGGTCCTGATCTCCGACCCTGCACGCCCATGTCCACCACCGAGCGGCCTTTTCTGATTCTCACCGCCATCTGCGATGCGTCGGCGCGCCCTGCGGCCGTCACGCTGGGGCACGGCGAAGCGATGGAACGCGCGTTGCGCGCAGCCGAGGGCCAGGACACCGAAGGGCTCGACCTGATCGAGCTGCCGATCGCGCCCGCGGCGTTCGCCGCGCTCCGCAAGCACCTGCAGATCACCGACTCGCGCGTGACGGTCTACGATTTGTTTCCGCTGTCGAATCAGCTCGACCCGCGCTACCGCGGCATCGCTGGGCAGTTCCTCGCGGCGGAAGCTCTGTGGGCGCTGGAGGAGCAAGGCATGCTGTCTGGCGTGCCGTTCACGGTGCAATTCGATCTGCCGCGCAACTGGGAAAAAGACCCGAAGAAGCTGCACGACCGACTGGTCGCCGAAAAGGCGCTCGAGCTGGGCGAGCGCTCGATCGACACGTTCAAGCGCGTGAAATCGGCCTGGGACAAGTCGGCCTGAGCGGCAGCGCAATCGTGGTAGAATCGCGGGCGCGTGATGCGTCCTCGGTCGAGCATGCTCTGCGGTCGAACGGTGCGCGGGAGCCGCATTCTGTGCGCGGCGATGGCGCTCGCCGCAGCCTGTGGTGGCGCCGTGGGCTCGGGCAAGAGCCCGAAGGCGGGCAAGGCTGCGGCCGACTCGGGAGCGCCCCTCGGCCACGATGCCGGGGCCACGAGCGTGAGCGGATTGCCGACGACGCCGCCGATGACGAAGCGCCAGGCTTGCCTCGCGTACTTGAAGGCCGAGGACAACCGCGGCAACGAGTGCAAAGGCCAGATGCCCTTCGACGACTGGGAGCTCCCGTTGCGCGAGCAGTGTCCAGACCTGCTGTTCTCGGACGGATCGTCGCGCACGCTGGAAGGCACCCTAACCTGTGCAAAGGCCTGGACCAGCTTCCCGTGCAGCGACCTGCTGCGCGGGCTCGTACCGGACTGCGCGCAGCCCGGCACGCGTAAGGCGGGCGCCAGCTGCGTCTTCGGCTCGCAGTGCGACAGTGACGATTGCAACGCAAACGGCACGGGCTGCGGCACTTGCCGCGCGCTGCTTGCGGCGGGCGCCACATGCAGCGATCCAGCGAGCACGTGCCCAAATGGGCAAGCCTGCACGGGCGGCCGCTGCATGGACGCGCCCGCGCCCAAGTCGGCGACCAAGGGCGGCACCTGCACCTCTACACCGGACTGCGAGCCCGGGTTGAGCTGCCTCGACCAGAACGACGGCTCCCACGCGTGCGAAACGCTGCCTTCGGTGGGCCAAGCGTGCGGCAAGATCGCGAGCAGCCATTTCTGCGCGGGAGACGCTCGGTGCAACGCGAGCCTCGTGTGCCAATCGCTGCCAAAGTCGGGAGACGCGTGCGGGCGGCCCGATGATCCTACTGGCTCGGGATTCTGCGCGAGCGACGCCTACTGCAACGCAATGGGACAGTGCACGAGCTTGCCGGGTCCAGGCCAAGCGTGCGCCACCGCCGAGAACGGCGTGGGTGAGCTGTGCTCGCCGGACACGCTGTGCGCCAAGGGAAGCTGCGGGCCGCGCCTCGGGCCGGGCGAGACCTGTCATCCCGTGCACGGCTCGGAGCACTTTCAGGGCGACTGCACGGGCGGCCTATTCTGCACCTGCGCCGACACCGCGTGCACCACCGGCAGCTGCTTGACAATCCTGCCCGAGGGCGCCGGCTGTGGCGCTCGCTTCACCAACTGCGAGAACGGCACGGCATGTCTCGCCGGCAGCTGCGTCGCCCCCGATTCCCTCGGCCTGTTCACGCAGCGTTGCGGCGGGATGTAGAGCGCGTTTGGAGCTCTGCTCCGAGCGCGCCTCAGAAGTGGAGGCCCGATGACGGCACGACCTTCGGGATGGACCCGTCGGGATTGAAGGTGAGCTCGTCTATCGAGACC
>JBIOJD010000267.1:0-5817 GCA_044450485.1 Polyangiales bacterium
CAGCCGCGCGCGCTCGGTGGGGAGGCGTGCCTGGATCTGCCCGAAGGTCCCGGCGTCACGTTCGCTCAGCTGCAAAACGCGAAGTAACTCCAGGGTTTGCTCCTGCATGCGGCGTCCCTGCGGTGTGACCCTACCCACCTTCGACCGTAATCGTGCGGCCAAGGCGCCGATAGCTCCCACTATTGGGGGCTCAGGCGTGCGATCGCTCGCACGACCTTGGCTTTACTCGCAAAGGCGCCGCATGGCAGGGTGGCCCGCCATGTCGTTCAAACGTGCTCAGACTCTCCGGTCTCTGGCGATGTTGGGGGTCCTCGCATGCTCGACACTGGCCGCAGCCACCGCCAACGCGCAGGACGACCCAGCAGCCCCAGGCGACGTCGTGAAGCCCGCCGACCCTGCCACCGCTCAACAGACGCGGAGCCAGGACGACCCGTACGGCTTGGTCAAGCTCATGCTCGGTGTCAGCGGCAGCATGAGCTCGAGTGGCGGCACCGCCAACGTCGGCGGCGTCACCGCCACCGCCAGCGGAGCCAGCGTCAGCGACGATCTGCGCCTGACCTTCGGTGGCGGTGCCCAATACATGCACCCGTTGCACCGGTACTTCGTGCTCGGCGGCCTGTTCAGCGCCCAGTCGTGGCAGAGCAGCAGTCAGCACAGCGCGGGCGGCGGGAGGAACCTGATGCTCGATCTCGCGGTCGTGCCGCAGGGGCGCTTGCCCATCACCGACACGATCGAGCTCTACATCGGGCTGCCGCTCGGCATCACGCTGGATTTCCTGAACGGCCCGAGCGTGATGGCCGCAGGTGTCAACGTCAGCGGCAAGGACACGGCGGTGGGCTTCAACCTCAGCGCGGTGTTCGGCGCCCGCTTCGCGCTGTCGAAGAGCGTTGGTCTCTTGGCCGAGATCGGCTACGCCTTGCACGCGTTCTCGCACGACATCAAGGTGGCGGTGCCGATCGTGGGCACCGTGTCCGCCAGCGCAGACATCACGCTCGAGCAGCTCGCGCTCAACGCCGGCGTCTTCTTTTGATCGCGCGCTTCTTGCGCTAGAGCGTGATCCGGATGCCGTCGTCGCAGAACAGCCCGGCCGCGCTCGGCTATCGACCGGTGGCAGAATGGGAGCGCAACGCGGCGTGCTTCAGCGCTTGGCCGGCGCACGAGTACGCGTGGGGCGACTTCCTCGCGCGGGCCCAACGCGAGGCCACGGCGTTCTGCCATGCGCTGCTTGCAGACGAAGGTGCCGAGCGCCTCGAGCTGCTGGTGCCCGACGAGGCTGCAGAGAACGACGCGCGCACGGCGCTGCGCGAGCTCGGCCCTCGGGTGCGCTATCGCCGCATTGCATACGGCGACGTCTGGCTGCGCGACACCGCCCCCATCTTCGTGCGCGGCGAACACGGCCTCGCGGGCGTGTGCTTCGAGTTCAACGGCTGGGGCGACAAATACGACTATCCCGGCGACAAGGACCTCGCCGCACGACTCAGCAACGCGCTCGGGTTGCCTTTGCTCAACGCGAGCGCAGTGCTGGAAGGCGGCGCGCTGGAGCTCGACGGTGCCGGCACTTGCCTCACGACCGAGAGCTGTCTGCTGAACCCGAACCGTGGGCTGAAGTTGTCGCGCGCGCAGCTCGAGAGCGTCTTGCACGACGCGCTCGCGGTCGACAAGGTGCTCTGGCTCGAAGGCGGCCTCGCAGGTGATCACACCGACGGGCACATCGACAACATCGCGCGCTTCGTCGCAGAAGGCGTGGTCATGCACATGCGGCCGAGCGGCCACGACGACCCGAACCGTGAGGTGTTCGAAGCGATCGAAGCGGCGCTAGGCGGCTTCGTCGATGCAGCAGGTCGTGCGCTGCGTCTTCTGCCCGTGCCGTCACCGGGCTTGCTGCTCGACCGTGCGGGAGCGCCCATGGCCGCGAGCTACATGAACTTCTGTGTGGGCAACCGCGCCGTGGTCGTGCCCGCATTCGGCAAGGCCGAGGACGAAACAGCACGCGCGGCGATCGCGGCTGCGTTTCCAGGACGCCGCGTGGTCTCGTGCAGCGCAGCAGCGATCCTCGAAGGCGGAGGTGGCACCTTCCATTGCATGACGCGCCAGCAACCCGAGCTCTTGCCATGAGCGTGCTGCGCGTGGCGGTGGTGCAGCTCGCCTGTGGCGACGATGTCGATCGCAACCTGGGCCACGCGGGCGAGCTGCTGGCCGAAGCGGCGGCACGCGGCGCGCAGATCGTGCTCTTGCCCGAGCTCTTCGGCTCGCGCTACTTCCCGCGCGAGAAAGATCCCGCGCGCTTCGCCTTGGCCGAACCGCGCGAGCGCAGTCGCGCGGTGCACGCGATGCGCCTGCTGGCTCGCATGCACGAGGTCGTGTTGCCGGTCAGCTACTTCGAGCGTGACGGCGACCGCTGCTACAACAGCGTGGTCATGCTCGATGCGGACGGCCGCGAGCTCGGCAGTTACCGCAAGAGCCACATCCCGGACGGGCCAGGTTACGAAGAGAAATTCTTCTTCGCGCCCGGGGACACGGGTTTTCGCGTGTGGGGCACGCGCTACGGACGCATCGGTGTGGGCATCTGCTGGGACCAATGGTTCCCGGAGTGCGCGCGCGCGATGGCGCTCGCGGGAGCGGATCTCCTGCTCTACCCAAGCGCCATCGGCAGCGAGCCGCTGCGGCCCGAGGTGGACACGCAGGCCGCGTGGCAGCGCGTGATGCTCGGTCACGCGGTGGCCAACACCGTGCCGCTCGCCGCCAGCAACCGCGTCGGCGACGAGAGCGGCCAGCGCTTCTATGGCAGCAGCTTCGTGGCCGATGGCCGAGGCGAGGTCCTCGCTCGGCTCGACCGCGAGCAAGAAGGTGTGGCCATCGCCGAGCTCGACCTCGACGGCTGGCGCGACGAGCGCGAGTGGATGGGGTTGCTACGCGATCGCCGCCCAGATCTGTACGCGTCACTGGTCGAAGGCGCTGGCTCGCTCAAAGGTCCTGCAACGTGAGCCTGCCGAGGTAGTCCATCTTGCCGAGCGTTACCCCACTTTGGCGCAAGATCGCGTAGGCCATGCACAGATGGAAGTACGTATTCGGCAGATTCATCTCGCGCACGAAGTCCGCGCCGGTCTGGCCCTTGCCGGGCATGAACGACATCGGCAACATGCGCGCGTCGCCGCCGTCGAAATCGCTCTCGCCGAAGCCCTTCACGTAGTCGAGCACGGTCTTAACGCGCGCGTGGAGCTGCTCGAAGGTCTGCTCCGTGTCCGGGTGCTTGGGTGGCTCCTTGCCCGAGAGCCGCGCCGCAAGCGTCTTGACGCCGTCGCACGCGGCCTGCACCTGGCGCGTGAACGGAAACATGTCGGGCGCGAGCCGCGCTTGCAGCACGGTGGACGGGTCGATGCCCTTGGCCTTGACGTGCTCTTCGGCTTTGCCGAGCCAGCGGTCGAGGTTCTTGAGCATCTTGGTCATCTGCACGAGCTGAGCGTGGATCTCGGACATGTTCCTCCTCGGAGCTGCGGCGACCGCAAGCTCGCGGAGAAGCTCATGGCGCGCATGTTGGCCGGCGTCAAGAGCAACGATTGGCCGATCGAGCCAAGAACCGCCGCAGGGCGCGTCATCTTCGTATCGTCCCGCGCAATCCGAGTCAGCGCACGCTCCGCAGCGGCACTTCGATGCCCACGGGATCCCAGTGGTGTGGCGGGGCACCGCTCGCCCGCAACGCTCCCACCACCAGGCTGCGGTGCAGGAGCGCAGTGCGCTCCGTATCGGAGAGCAGGTGCGGTGAGCGAAGCAAATCCCCGCGCGCGAGGTGGCCCGGCGAGAGCAGCCCGTCGAAGAGCAAGTCGACGCGCAGCGGCTTGTGGCCCACACCGAGCCGCAGCGCGAGATCGCTCGGACAAGGCCCGCGGGCGACGAGCTCTATCCACAAGCGCTTGCCTTCGATGTCGGCGCCGCGAACTGCGAGGCAGTCGGTCAGCGCGATCCCGGAGTCCGGCGGTGCAAAGCCGGCGAAATAGCGAGTGACCAAGCCCGCGCGCGGGCGTTGCCCCCGCCGAAGCACGACGAAACGGCGATCGGCATACGCGAGCCCGTGATCCGGGCGTGCCAACCAAGACCGCACGAGCGGCTCCTCGGTCGTACGCAGCAGATCCTCTTTCTGCGCGAAGCGAGCGCGGTGCGCGATGTCGAGCACCACGAAGTCGGTCACGCGTTCCGGGGGCGGCTGGCGCGCAAGCAAGTGTCGTTCCGCGAAGTGCGGCAGCAACGCATCGGGTGCTTGCACCGAAGCCGTGTCGCCGACGACCGCGAGCACCTCACGCCCGCTCCGAGTGAGCTCGTCGCCGCGAAAGTCGGCGACCTCGAAGTCGCGCGACCATGGCAAGCCACCCGCGAGAATGCTGCCGAGCACGGATGCGAACCAGAACGCTGCGACGCAGAGCGCGCGAGCCGGCCGCGCGCTCTGCAGCCTGGTGAGCAGCGCCGCGAGAGCTTCGATGGCCCCGGCTGCGAAAGCCGGAACCGCAGTGGTGAGGTAGTGGCTGTCGATGTTCACCGCCGTGGGGAACGCGCTCACGAGGTTGAGCGCGAGCGGCGGCGCGGCGACGAGCAGCAAGCGCGGTCGGAGCAACGGCAAGAATGCCAACGGCGCGAGCACGCGCAGCAGATAGCTCGCGCGTTGCGGGGCGGCGAAGTGCGCGAGCACGACCGCGGGCGTTCGAGCCAGGGCGACGAGCACGCCGAACGGGCTGCCGCCCCAGATGCCGAAATGCTGCGCCAGCGAGCCCGCGGCCCCGTGCGGAATCGCCGACTCAAGTAGTGCGACCGACAGCGCAAAGTACGCGGCGGACAGGAGCGCGATCCGGACGCCCATGGCGCGAAGCAAACTCGGGCCCGACAGGGCCAGTAGGCCGAGCATGAGCGTTTGGGGCGCGATGCTGGCGCGGCAAGCGAGCGCCGCGGCGCAACACGCCGCGAGCGCTCGTGGTTGCTCGCGGTCGAGCGCATGCATCGCCCAGCATAGAGGCAAGATCGCGAGCGTCCCCGGATGAAACTCGTAGCTCGCGACGTGGCCGAGGTTCGGGTAGAGCAGAAACGCGCACGCGGCGAGCGGCCCACCGATCACGCCGAGCCTGCGGGAGCCGATCAGGGCGATTGGCCAGGCGCTGAGCGCGATCGCGATCGCTTGCGCGACCAGCAGCACCGGCACCGTGCCGAGCAGCGCGCCGAGAGCGCCGAGCGGCAGCAGGACGAACGACGAGTGCCCGCCGAACGGACCACCGCCGACGATGGGATCCCATGCGTCGAAGTGCGCGAGGCCCCATGCCACGCGCGCGTAGAGCGCGAGATCGTAGGTCCGGTTGTGGACCGCCGCATAGCGAGCGAGCGCGAGCCACGAGGTCAGCAGCGCGAAGACGAGCATGGCCGCGCCGACCGCGGCGTGCGCCAGTCGGTTCCGAGACTGCGCCAAGTCCGGGCCGCTCGACATGCGAAGCGAGCGTAGTACAGCTTCCCCGTGAGCAGCACGTCGATGCGTGGACGACTTCAGAGCCTGCGCGGGCTCTACGCGATCGTGGATCCCGCAGCATGCCGCGGCCGCGACGCGCTCGACGTGGCCGAAGCCATCCTGCGCGGCGGCTGCGCCGTCTTGCAGCTGCGTGCGAAGCGGCTCGAGCCGAGCGCGCTCGAGTCGCTCGCGCACGGGCTGCGCCGGCTGTGCAACGAGGCAGACGTGCCGTTCGTGGTGAACGACGACGTGGCGCTCGGCCTGCGCGTTGGCGCGGATGGCGTGCATCTCGGCCAGGACGACATGCCGCTAGCACACGCGCGCGTGCTGCTCGG
>JBIOJD010000268.1:0-5811 GCA_044450485.1 Polyangiales bacterium
CTCGACGGTCTCGTCGGGCGCTCGATGCAAGCGCGACCCAAAGGTCCGAACAGCCGCTTCCGGACGCGCGGCGCCGACGAGCGCGGCGCGCCAACGCGCGTCGCACCACGTGGCTTCTATCTGCGAAGGACCTTCACGGCGCAGATTTTCTCGCCCGACGCCGACTCCGAAAGCACAGCCGCGCAACATTTGCTCTAAATGGCTCTAGAGCGCGCGCAGATTACGCGCATCGCGCCGCCGACACCGGCTGCAAGACAGAAAACGGGGCGCGCGAAGACCGCGAGATCGTCGCGACGAGCGCCGTGAAGGGCGATCAGAGGTCGATCGAGGTCGTTCAAGGCGCCTCTGAAGCGATCATTGACACTGATCAGCGCTTCGGAGGGCGTGCAGCCGCGTCGTCACACAATTTCGGCACGCATCATGCAGATGTTCGAGCGCATACGGAGTCCGCCAGTCAGACACGTGGACGACCCAGCTGCGCAATCGAGTCCGACCCCGGAGCCGCCGGAAGAGCCTCCATCAACCAGGCGCCGGTTCCCATCGCCCTCATCGCTTCGCCGCGATGACCGGGGCGACACCGAGGGACGGAGCCGGCGCAGCATAGCCTCGAAGCAAGCGAACGGTCGGAGCCGCTCCGAGCCTGCGAGCCCCGTTGGGCCGCGCTCGACACCGGAGCCCCGCGCCCGACCCGAGTACGCAACCGTACAACAGGAGAAATCATGAGCTCGACGTGGGTGTCCGCGGAGGCGTTGCTCCGCCGACAGAACTCTGTACACAGCGAGTCGCATCGCGACCTGCTCGGCGGCGAGTTCTGGCGCCGTGTGCCGGCGTATCGCGATGTCGACGAAGCGACGTTCCTCGACCACCGCTTCCAGTCCAAGGCCTCGGTCACCAAGCCCGAGCAGCTCTATTCAGTGCTGCGCGAGTGTGTGTCCGACGCCTTCTACCAAGCGGTCGAAGAAGGCCTCGCCCGCGCCCCGATGAGCGTGCGCCTGTCGCCGTACATCATCTCGCTCATCGATTGGGAGCGGCCCGAGACCGACCCGATCCGACGCCAGTTCCTGCCCCTGGCTTCCGAGCTGCTCCCCGATCACCCGATGGCGCGGCTCGACTCGCTGGCCGAGCGGGCCTGCTCACCCGTTCCGGGGCTCACCCATCGCTACCCCGACAAGGTGCTGTTCCTGACGCAAGACCGCTGCCCGGTCTACTGCCGGTTCTGCACCCGCAGCTACGCGGTCGGCCTCGACACCGGCGTGCGCAAAGACCACGTGAGCGCGCAACGCGAGCGCTGGGATCGCGCCTTCGAGTACATCCGCGCGAACCCTCAGATAGAAGACGTGGTCATCAGCGGTGGCGACAGTTACTCGCTGCGCGAGGACCAAGTGCGCCTCATCGGCCACACCCTGCTCGACATCCCGAACATCCGCCGCATGCGCTTTGCGACGAAGGGCCTCGCGGTGCTGCCGATGAAGCTCATCACGGACGAGCCGTGGTTCGAGGCTCTGCGCGAGGTCGCGGCCCGAGGCCGCAAGCTGCGCAAGGAAGTGTGCGTCCACACCCACTTCAACCATCCGCGCGAGATCACGGAGATCACGCAGAACGCGGTGGGCCGCCTGTTCGAGGAGGGCATCACCGTTCGCAACCAGACCGTGCTGCTGCGCGGCGTGAACGACGACCCGACCACGATGAAGACGCTGGTGAGGCGCCTCGGCTACATCGGCGTCCAGCCGTACTACGTGTTCCAGCACGACTTGGTCACGGGCGTCGAAGACCTGCGCACCTCGCTCTCGGCCTCGATCGAGCTCGAGAAGCAGATGCGCGGCGCGACTGCGGGCTTCAATTGCCCGACCTTCGTGGTCGACACGCCGGGCGGCGGCGGCAAGCGCGACGTGCACTCCTACGAGTACTACAGCCACGTCACGGGCGTGAGCGTGTTCCGCTCGCCCAACGTCGACCCGAGCGCGCGCTACTTCTACTTCGACCCGCTCGACCAGCTCCCGGAGGAAGGCCAAGAGCGGTGGGCCAATCCATCCGAGCACAGCCGGATCATGGAAGAAGCCGTGGCGGGGATGGGCTAGGACGCGGCGGCAACGCTGACCGCATCGACCAAGCCCGGCGCCGTCAGTCCCGCTGACGCTTGCGCTCGCGCATCCGACGCAGCGCCGAGGCCATGATCTCGCCGATCAGCGTGCGGTACTCCATGCCGCTCGCGTTCGCGATCAAGCACAGATCGGAGAACCCCGGCGCGAGGCCAGGTAACGGATTGCACTCGATGAAATGTGCGCGCCCCTCGGCGTCGAGCCGCAGGTCGATGCGCGCCACGTCGCGACAGCCGAGCGCGATGAACGCCGCGCGCGCCACGCGCTGCAGCTCTTTCCCTAGCGCGGAATCGACCTGCGCCGGCACCTGCAGCTCTACGCCCTTGGAGTAGAACTTGTTGTCGAAGCCGTACACCGGCCGCTTGTCGCTCGCGTCGGTGAAGCGCACTTCGAGCGGCGGCAGTACGCGCGGCTTGCGCTCGCCGAGCAACCCGAGCGTGAACTCCCGGCCCGGCAAATACGCCTCGACCAACATCGCCTGGCGGTAACGCGCGCTCTGTTCGGCGACGAGCTGACGGAGCGCCCTCTCGTCCTCGACCACGCTCGCGCCCGTCACGCCGCGCGAGCTGCCCTCGGCCACAGGCTTCACGATCGCCGGGAACGTCCAGCCCTTGGGCAACCGCTCCTTGCCCGTGGCCATCAGCACGAACGCCGGCGTGAGGAGGCCGACCTGCTGAACCAGACGCTTGGCCAAACCCTTGTCGAGCGAGAGCGCGATCGAGGTCGGGTCCGAGCCCGTGTACGGAATGCCGAGCAGCTCGAGCAGCGCCGGCACCTGCGACTCGCGCGCCCTACCCTCGATCCCCTCCGCGATGTTGAACGCGACGTCGATGCCCGACGGCGGCAAGAGCGCAGACAGCTCCGGCGTGGCCTCGAGCTCCACGACCTCGTGGCCGTACGACTCGATCGCCTGTCGAATCGCTTGCACGGTCTCCGGGCTGTCGTACTCGGCGGTCCGCTCGTCCACGCTGTTCGGCTCGGGCGTGGGCGCGCGCAGGTTGTAGATCAAGCCAACGCGCACGCGGGGACGTGGCCTGCGTGAGGGCCGGTACGCGATGCCGTAGCGCTCCGACGCGCTGCGAATCACGCTGTCGAGCACCGCCTCCACCCGCGACAGCCCCGCGAGCGCCGCACAACGGTACAACGCCGCACCCGTCTCGAGGCTCGGCAACGCGTTGAGCTCCAGAAAGCAAAAGCTCCCGTCGTCGCGCACGCGATAATCGATGCGCCCGAGGTCGCGGACCTGCAGCACGTCGAACACCTTGCGCGAGGTCTCGAGCAGCGCGCGCCGCGTGGTCTCGGGCAAGCCCGCCGGCACCTTCACCTCCACCGCATCGCTCGCCACCGTCTTGAGCTCGAGGTCGTAGACCGCGTACTTGCGCGGCGCGAGCTGACTCATATCGAACTCGTAGCCCGCAGGCTCGAGCACGCCGAAGGTGTCGGGCGACGCCTTCTCCAGAAACGGCACCACGATGTCGCGCCCGATCACGTACTCCTCGACCAAGACGCCCGCCGGGTACTGGCTGAGCAAGTCTGCGACCTTGGCCTGCAACGCGTGCACGTCGTCGACCACCGAGTCCGCGCGGATCCCCATCGAGCTGCCTTCGTAGTTCGGCTTCACGATCACGGGAAGACGCAACCCGAGCTCGTCCAGCTCGCGAAGCTGGCGCACGAGCGTGCCCTTCGCCACCGGGATCCCGTGTTGCGCGAGCACGAGCTTCGTGAGCTGCTTGTCGAGCGTGAGCGCGCACGTGTACGCGTCCGAGCCCGTGAATGGCATGCCGAGCCTGTCGAACAACGCCGGAAAGAACGCCTCGCGAAAGCGCCCGCGCGTGCCTTCGGCCGTGTTGAACACCAGCTCCGGCGACTGCGCCTCGAGCCGCGCCACGACGCGCGAAGCCGGACCCGACACTTCGATCGGTTCGACCTCGTGGCCCAGGCTGCGCAGCGCCGCGGTCAAGCCAGCGACCGTCGCCGGCGTGTCGAACTCCGCCTCGTCTTCACTCGAGGTCACTTGCACGTTGTGCGTGAAGGCGATGCGCATGGGCGTGCGAAGATACGCGAACGGCCCTGCCTGACAAGCCTGCACCCCACTGCCCGCGCGCGAGATCGCTACATATTTTTGCCAGTCATTCTGGACACTTGACGCCCCCGGTCGGCATTGCTAGACACCGCAAGCCCGGCCAAGGGCGAACCGGGCCGTTAGCTCAATCGGTAGAGCAGCGGGCTTTTAACCCGACGGTCGCCGGTTCGATTCCGGCACGGCCCACCGTCTCTTTTGTTGAGTCTGCGTCCGTGGTTACGGCAACGACGCGATGCCCTGTTGACGCGTTCGATATCGCTTCCGTGGGTAATCCGTGGGCAATCGCGAGCTCGGGGAGCGCTTCGTTGAAGGCCACGAGGTCGCCCAAGTCGAGCTCGGCGAACGTGCGCGCGTTGCGCTTGTAGCGGGCGATCATTTGGCTCGAGCGGTGGCCGGTCCGGTCGCTGATCCAGCTCTCGCTGCGTCCGTTGGCGAGCGCGATCGTCACGAAGGTGCCGCGGAGATCGTGGACTCGGATGCGGCGCCGCTCGGCCGTGGTTGTGAAAAGCTCGGGCCGCTCCCGGTGCAAGTCCAGCTCGAGCAAATGCACACGCAGTAGGTTGGCCATGCCGTGCACGCTGTGCGGCTGGCCAAGCGGGTTCACGAGCACCTGATCGGTCGGTGCCGCCTCCGGGCGGTAGCGCTCTCGGTAGACACGCAGCGCAGCTGTGACGCCCGCTGAGAGCGCCCACGCGCGGGGATCGTCGGTCTTGTTCTTCTCCAGCTTGACGGCGCCGCGGCCGAGGTCGACGTCGGCCCACGTCAATCCAAGTGCCTCGCTGGCGCGCATTCCCTCGCGCGTGAGCACGCCCCACAGCAAGCGGTACTCGAACGGCACCTTGGTGCACGCCATCAGGCGCCGGTCTTCGTCGGGGTACAGGTAGGCGAGGGCCTTCACCTTGCCAGCGGTCGGCACGAAGCCCGAGGGGATGGGCGAGCGCTCGATCAGCCGCAGCGGGTACACGGCCATGGTGAGGACGCGCGCCACGAGCTGGCCGATGTTGCGGCGCGTTGCCGGCGCCAGGTCGGCCGGCAGGTCGCGCATGACCTGCTCGCAATGGTCGAGCGTGACCCGATCGATCGGGATGTCCTGCAGCGCGGGGTACACGTACCTGCCAAGCCGTGAAATGTCGTCGTCGACGCTCCGCTTCACGCGGATCTGATCCGGGTAGCGCTTCGCCAGCTCCCCTGACGTCCACTGCTCCCCTAGCTGGCCGAACGTCGGCGCCTCGGCCGCGCCCTTGGGGCGCAGCTCGCCCCCTACGAGCTCACCCGCGACGGCCAGCGCGTTGCGCAGAGAGCGCGTCGATGCCGCAGCCACTGTATCGAGCACCTGGCGCGCGCGCGCGTCGTCGATCTGCGCCTGCCGCAGCCGGCGCGCGAGATCGGCCAGCACCCGGGCACGTTCCCGGGCGCTGGCGTCGTCGTGACACGTGGGAAGCGCGAGACTCGCCCGCTCGCGCCCGCGTAGCGTCACGCGCGCGATCGCCGTGCCGTTGGTCCATCTGATTTCGCCGGTTCCCACTCTTGGCATAGGAGTGCTCCCTACTTCCGCTTGCGCGCTGGGCCCGGCTGGTGAGCTCGGCCCTTAATCTGACGCTCGAGAGATCGGCACGCCATGACAGAGTC
>JBIOJD010000269.1:0-5788 GCA_044450485.1 Polyangiales bacterium
CCTGTCGTCGGCGGCGGAGGGGGGTCGTGAGGGGCGGAATTGGGGCCCAACAGCCCGGCGTCCTCGATCCCGCCATCGCCCCTCGGCGCAATCGAGGCGTCGGATGGCCCGGCGGCCCCATCCAGGGCCGCCACATCCCCTCCGGGTGGCCGAGCGGCATCGGTGCCCGCATCGGCCCGCAGGTGCGACGCAGCCGCGCTCTTCTTGGTCGCAGAGCCTGCGACCTTGCCCGCGAGAGGCGCGCTATGGAGCTTGCACGCGACCAACGACGCCAGCAGCAGCGTCCCGACAACCAGTCTCATGCTTCACCTGTACTGCGGCACCGCTCGCCAAGACCTCCTGCAGCCTACCACATGCACACATGTTCGGTGCGCTCATGCTCGCTGTCAGGGATCCCCCAACTCTCGCCGGGCCCAGCTGCTCACTCGATCAGGAGCAGGCCGCGCTTCTTGTCCCCATCGCGGGTATCGACCGCGGCGTACAAGCGAGAGCGCTCGATCAGCCACGGCCCGAAATCGCGATTGATGTCGAGTACGAACACGAGGTCCTCGGGCTCGAGATAGCCGCCAATCGGCGAGTGGTGGCCGCCGCCCGCGCCGAAAATCGGCTTGCGCGTGAAGTTCACGAGGTAGCGGCGACTCGCGTCGTTGCTGCGGCGTAAGTGCTCGCGAAATGCTTCGGGATCGAGGTCGCGCAGGACACTGACCTTGCGCGCGGTGTGCGAGCGCGCCACCTGCGCGACCTGATCGAGCGTGAGCCCCATGAAGCACATCCCCGTCCAGCACAGACCTGTACCAGCGAGCACCTTGTGCTCGTCGTCGGCCCCTTCGCCGAGCGAGTGGAACGCGTTGGCGAGGCTCGCTGGGCCGCAGACCGAGCCGTTGCTCTGGAAGGTCAATCGGTTGCGGTAGGCCGCGGCTGCAGGCAGCGCCCAGGCGCGCTCGAGCAGCGCAGGCGTGCGGATCACCGAGCCGCGGATGGCTTCGGCCGGCACCTTGGGCGGCCGCAGCACGAAGGGCGCGGACAACAGGAGCCCGGCAAGAAGCGCGAGACCGATGGCGACCTTTCTCTTCATCGAGTGACCGAGGCGAGCCTATCAGACTCGACGGGCGCCACGGATCGCATCAGGCGGCCGGGACGCGTCATGACATTGTCGGGCAAGCATGCTATCGTGGCACATCAGGGAAAACAGGTTGGACCCATGACCACCCGTGGCACACGAAGCCAGAAGCTCGACCTTCGATTGACGCCCGCAGCGAAGCAGACGCTTCGTGCCGCCTCTGAGGCCGCACGCCGCTCGATCAGCGACTTCGTCTTGGAAAGCGCTCTAGCACGCGCCGAGGAGACGCTCGCGGAGCGCAAGCACTTCGGGCTCGACGCCGCGCGCTGGTCGGCATTCATGAAGGCGCTCGACGCGCCGGTTCGCAAGCTGCCGCGCGTGAAACGCCTGCTCACCCAGCCCAGCATCTTCGATCGAAAGTGACCGACTTCCGGATCGAGAAGCTCGCGCGCCATCACGCGCTCGACGCTTTCGACTGCGGTCAGGAAGCGCTCAACCGTTTTCTGGTGCGATTCGCGCTGTCGAACCAACTCGCCAACGCCTCACAGACCTATGTCGGTCTTGCCGATGAGACCGTGATCGGTTTCTACACGTTGGTCGTCGGCGAGGTCGCCTTCGAGGACGCCGCTTCACGCCTGATCAAGGGCCTGGCGCGTCATCCGGTGCCGATCATGCTGCTCGCACGCATGGCCGTGAGCGCGCAGTGGCAGGGCAGAGGCGTCGGCGCTGGACTGCTCAAGGACGCGATGCTGCGCACGCTGCAGGCTGCGGACATCGCCGGCATTCGCGCCTTCGTCGTTCACGCCAAGGACGACAGCGCGAGCGCGTTCTACAGGCACTTCGACTTCGAGCCGTCACCGACGGATCCGCTGCACCTGTTCGTGCTGGTGAAGGACTTGCGGCGCGCGGCCGCCAGATAGCTGGCGGAGACGCGCACGCGCCCTACCCGCCCACGAGCGGTGCGAGCAGGTACACCTGATCGCCATCGCGGAGCGCCCTGCCCATGTTCTCCTGCACTGGGCAGCGTTCGCCGTTGAGCATCAGGGTGTGGCGCAGGTGCGGGCTCTTGGCGACGGCGTCGCGCAGCGGGATGCCTTCGCGCTCGGCGTGCTCGAAGAGGGTCGCCAATGTCGCGCCCTCCGGCAGCTCTACGGTGCGATCGATGTCTTGCCAGCCTTCGCCGATGCGGCCTTTTATCAGCACGTGCACGCGGACCCGCGGCGGTCCTTTGCCGAACAGGCGGCCGAGCAGGCCGGCCACGCTCACGCTTCCACGTAACCGGCCAGCAGCTCGGACATGCCGAGTTTGTCGGCGCGCGCCTTGCTGAGCAGGCCCGACTGTCGGCCCCAGGCCATCGCGTCGAAGTAGTCGTCGCGCATCTGCAAGAGCGGCACGCGCACGCCCTTGAGGGGGCCTTCGCTCAAGAGCCCGTCGCCCTCACCCATCATGCGCGGGTGCGGCGCGAAGTCCTGCGGCTTGATTCCCTCGCGGCGATTGAAGGCGTTGCGCAGGTTCTGGATGCGCTCGCCGCAATCGAGCAGGTCTTTCTCGGTGAGGTTCCAGCCGGTGAGCGAGTTGGTGAGGTCGAGCCACGGCAGCCCGCCGAGCAGCCCGGTGAACATGCAGAGGCCGAGGCCGTTCATGGTCTGCTGCGAGTTGCTGTGCAGCGCCTGCGCCACGCCTTTGCCTTCGCTGCCGTGCCACGGCACCGTGGTCGACGCTGCGTCCGCGGCCAGTGGCAACGGGAACTTCATCGCGAAGGTCTCGTTCCAGGATGCCGAGCCCGCGGTGTGGCGACCGGGCGTGGGATCGGAGATGTAGGTCACGCCCATGAGCCCGCTGAAGCGCGGGTCGTGGTACGCGGGCTCTTGACCGCCCACGTGCACGGCGAAGCGCTCGCTGCCCTTGCCCACGTGCTCGGCCGCGCGCTTGACGCCGTGGTGCAACCACTTGCCGCAGCCTTCGCCCTTGCCCATCTTGATCGTGAGCGCGAGCGCGGCCTCACCATTGCCCCAGCGCATGTCGATACCGTCGAGGTCGGCGGGCGTGAGGATGCCCGTCTCCACGCACTCGGCCACCCAGCCGAGCGTGGCGCTCGAGCTGACCGCGTCCATGCCGTAGCGGTTGCACGCGTCGTGACACGCGGTCACGAGCCCGAGGTCGTCGTTGAGCAGGTTCGCGCCAAAGCCGGCGAGCGTCTCGTAGTCCGGACGGCGCACGTCCGACAGCTTGCGCTCTTTGACCGCGACGATGCCTTTGCACGGGGCCGGACAATCACCGCAGCTCAATTTCCTCGTGACGAGCTTGTCGACTTGCGCGCCGTCGAGCTTGTAGCTCTTGTCCTTCAGCGAGAAATCTCGCGTGCCCACACCCTTCCAGTTCTGGACCGGGCCGTCGCCGTTCTCGATCGTCATCGCGAGCGCCGCAGTGGTGCCGCGCTTGGACCAGAGCTGGCGCATGAAGCGCTCGGGCGTGGCCATCTTGCGCCCGGCCGCGGCCGCACCGCGGAACAGAAAGCCCATCCAGCGCCGCGGCGCCGCGAGCCACAGCATGAAGCGCATGAGCAAGCTCGTGTCGCGCTTGTACGTCTTGGTGATGTCCTGGCACAGGCCCTTGAAGCGCGCCGGGTCCGCGATCGGTACTTCGCCGCTGCCCGCGACTACAATCGCTTTCAAGTTCTTGCTGCCGTAGATCGCGCCAAAGCCTTGGCGGCCAAACGCGTGGTAGCGGTCGTTCATCACCGACGCGATGCGCGCGAGCTGCTCGCCCGCGGGCCCGATCGCGCTCACGCCCACTTCGCTCTGCTTGCCGTAACGCTGGCGCAGCGTGTCGAACGCTTGCGGGATCTCCTGGCCCCACAGCTCGCCCGCGGGCTCGAAGCTCACCTCGTTGTCGCGCACCACG
Source organism: Polyangiales bacterium (assembly GCA_044450485.1). GTDB lineage: Bacteria > Myxococcota_A > Polyangia > Polyangiales > JAFGIB01 > CAVZVA01. Next base: position 3,965 of record JBIOJD010000269.1, read on the forward strand.
AGCACGGTCGGCTGCGCAGCCTTGCCCTTCACGATCAGCGCATCGTAGCCCGCGCGCCTCAGCTGGCTCGCCACGCTGCCGCCCGAGTTGCTGTCGGCCCAGCCGTTCGTCACCGGCGACTTGCCGACGATCTGGATGCGGCCGGAGAACGGCGTGCGCGCACCGGTGAGCAAGCCCGACACGATCGCGAAGCAGGCCTCGGGCGCGAGCGCGTCCGTGCCCTTCGGGAAGTGCTTCCACAGCAAGTACGCGCCGAGCCCGTAGCCGCCGAGAAACTGGCGGTACACCGACTCGTCGAGCGACTCGACGCGCGAGCTGCGCGCGCCGAGATCCGCGATCAACACCCGCCCGTGCGTGCCGTACCGTTGTCCCGCCTTCGCCAGCTCGGTGCTCATCCGCGCCTCCTGGGCCCGCCTGACGCGAGCCGCCCCGCAACTCTACACCGAGACACGCTCGAAGCGACCCGCCTCGGAAATCGAGCCGCACGGCGGGTGCCACGCGGCACGATCCGGCGAGACGCGCTTGCCCCCCCAGTCACTACCTTCCGTTGATGCCGTCGTGCAGGATGCTCGCAGGTTACTGGCTGGCTCAGCCTCGGCGCGCGCGCCGGTACTCGAGCGGCGTCTGACCGGTCCAGCGCTTGAATGCCCGGTGAAACGCCGCCGACTGCGAGAAACCGAGCAAGAACGCGATTTCGGACAACCCGAGGTCTTGGCCGCCGACGTAGCGCAGCGCCAGCCTACGGCGCAGATCGTCGAGCAGCTCTTTGAAACTGGCGCCCTCGTGCTCGAGCTTGCGCCCGAGCGTGCGCGGGCTCGTGTGCAAGCGGTGCGCGATGGTCGCGACGCTGGGCGAGCCACCTTCGAGCTCCTTGGCGATCAAGTCACGCACCTTCTCGGTCATGCTCTCGGCCCGCGGCAGCTCCGCGAGCAACAGCTCGGCGTGCTTGCGGATCAAGTCGTGCAGCTTCGGGTCCGACGTCGGCATCGGCAGCTCGAGGTAACGCCGATCGAAGGTGAAGCCATTCCATGGTGCATCGAAGCGCAAGACTCCGCCGACGAACGTTCGCTCGTACTCGTCAACCGACGCGGGGCACGAATGGGTGAACCAGACTTCGTAATGCGGCTCGAGCTCGCTCGGGTGCGAGCGCAATCCGGAGATGTGGAACGCCGCCGACTGGAAATCGGCCGCGCTCCTCGGTAGCACCACCCCGCTATCGAGTTGCACGATCGCGCGCTCGCCCTCGATGCGCAGCGAAAAGTCGAGCGCGTCGTTCACGAGCCGCATGTAGCGTGCGCAGACCTCGAGCCCGTCGCCCAACGTCGCAGCCGAGCAGATCGCATATTCGAGCGCGCCGTAGTCGCCGGGCGAGATCTCGCGCGCGGCCTTGAGCCCGAGATCGGGATCGCCCGTCATCAGCACCGCGCCTTGCAGCAGCTCGTGCACGGCCACAATCGGCAACCGGTCGTCGGGATCGAGCGCCTCGAGCGGTGCGAGCAGCTCGGGCGGAAAGCGCGGGTCCCGCTGCAGCACCCGCAAAAACGTGTGCACGAGGCGGACCGAGTAGCACGGCTGGGACGCGGTCTCCTTCGCGTTCACGGTCGGAAACTCTAGCACGCAGGGAGTCGGGCGAGCTGCGGGACAGGTTGGAGCGTCCTGGGACGGCTTCGGCCAAGGCCTGATCGTGCTGGGACGGCTTGCCGGGCTCGGGCTCTGCGCGGGGACGCGCGCCTTGCAAGTGCGGCGGTATTGCACAACCAGCACACTCACCTCACGCCGCGCAAGGCGCGCTCGGAGAAGCGTGCCACTCGAGGTTTTCCTAGC
>JBIOJD010000270.1:0-5783 GCA_044450485.1 Polyangiales bacterium
GAGAAGCCCTCGATGATGCGCACCTTCTCGGCCTGCTGCAGCGCCTCGCCCAGCGGCACCGCCTTGTCGAACTGGCCGCCTTGCACCTGTTCGTCGAGCGAGGTGTCGGACACGTCGATCGAGCCGATCACGGCGGCCTCGCCGGACGTCGCATCCACCGGCACGTCCAAGCGGCTGCTGCGCACCGGTGGCTCCGGACGCGCGCGCAGCGGCTGCGCGTACAGCTCCCAGGTCGCCGGGTCGTCGTACACGCGCACGCGCGAACCGCTCTTCACGTCGAACAGATACAGGCCGAACTTCGGCGCGGTATCCGCGATCTCGAGCCGGTCACTGACGTCGCCATTGGCCCACGACACCAGCAGCTTGCCGTCGTCGAGCACGAACGGCGTGCGGTAGCGCCCTACCCCGCTCGGCACCAGCGCACCGCGGTCGGTGGGCACGTCGGGCGTGAGCGAGGTGAAACGCGCTTGCTGCTCGTCGATCTTGACCAGGCCCGAGTCGGTGCGCGTGTCGACCTTCATCACCGCGCCCGCCTGAATCGTGCCCTCGCGCGCAGTCCCGATACCCACCAGCACGCCCGGCGAGATCTCGCGCACCTGCACCAGGCTGTTGAACTCCTTGTTGTGCTGGCCTGCGACTGCGGTCATGCCTGTGCAATCCGGGTTCATGTGGAAGAGCTTGACGTCGTTGACCGGGCCGAGGTGCTCCCAGCGCGAGTAACCCACCGTGCCGTCGCTCATCAGGAACGGATCGGCCACGTGCGACAAGCTCTGAGCGCACACGTGGCGATCCGCGTCGCCGGACTCGCTCGAGATCGTGACCATCTGCGTGACCGAGCGGCCGTGGTTGTACTCGTCGGCGCGCGTGCCCATCTCGGTGTAGCTCTCGTTGCTCACGAACACGACGCGCTTGCCGGGCACGAAGATCGGCCGCACGTCGTCGTGCGGCCCGAAGGTGAGCTGCTTGACGCGGCCGCTGCCGTCCACGGCGGCCTTGTAGATGTGGTAGTGGTGATCGCCACCATCGAAGCGCATCGCGAACACCGCTTGCTGGCCGTCGAACGACAGGTCGAGGCCTGCGATGTCCACACCCTTGAAGGCCGAGGTCAGATTGCGCAGCGTGCCGTCGGGCGCAGGCGGGGTGAGCACGAATACGCCGCCGCCGGGCTCGTAGCGCAGGTAATCGATGACCTGCCCTGCCCCGCCCGCGACGTCCTGCGAGCCGTCCTTGGTCAGGTACGCCCGCTTGGCGAACACGATGCCATCCACGCCCGGCAACACATCGTGGCTGCTCTCATGGCTGTTGCAGCCGATGAAGAACACCCCGGTGCCGGACATTAACCAGAAAAGCCGCAGCCACCTTCTTTTCGCCATTTGCATTCGCGCTGCCCTCCGAGCCAAAGTGTCCGAAGCCCAACCAAGAGCCCAGTCAGCCATGAGTATCAGCAAGTTTCACACCAGCTCCGTTCGAGGTCGCGTGCACGGAATCACTGCTGAAAACGCCGGGCCACGTCCCCCGTTGGCGAGGGTTGTGGACCCCGGACGGCCGGGCTCTGGGGGCCAGAGACCCCGTGCGAGCAGCCTTCTGTGGGGTATCGGCGCCGCGCTCTGCACCATCGCGGTCGCGGCCAGCGCAAGGGCCGACACGCTGTCCGAGCTCGAGAAACCGCTCCGCAACGCGCTGCAATCCGGGAGCTGGTTCTCCGCCCTGGGCCTCGCGTTCGGGGCAGGCGTGGCCACCTCGCTCACGCCCTGCGTGTATCCGATGATCGTGATCACGGTCAGCGTGTTCGGCGCCCGCGAGGCGACCACCAAGCTCGCCGCAGCCAAGCTGTCCATCGCGTTCGTCCTCGGCATCGCGGCGCTGTTCACGCCGCTCGGGGTGATCGCGGCGCTCTCGGGCAACGTGTTCGGGAGCCAGCTCGCCAATCCGATCGTGCTGTGCGCGCTGGCGCTGTTCTTCATCGCGCTCTCGGCCTCGATGTTCGGCGCCTTCGAGCTCGATCTACCGTCGGGGCTCAAGAATCGGCTCGCGATGGCGGGCGGCGACGGGCTCAGGGGCGCCTTCGTGCTCGGGCTCGTGAGCTCGTTGATCGCCGCGCCGTGCACAGGGCCCGTGGTCGGCTTCTTGCTGACCTGGGTCGGCACCACGCGCAACGTCGTGTTTGGCGCGCTGAGCTTCTTCTCGTACTCGCTCGGGCTCGGCCTGCTGTTCTTTCTCGTCGGCACCTTCTCGATGTCGCTGCCGAAGTCCGGAAACTGGCTGGAAGGCGTCAAGGGTGTGTTCGGGATCGTGATGCTGACCGCGGCCGTGTACTTCGTGCGCGATCTCATCCCGGGATTGATGGGTCTTCCGCAGCACACCACGTCGTTTCTCACGACCGCGGTCGTGCTGCTCGCAGCCGGGCTCGCCGTCGGCGGCGTGCACCTCAGCTTTCATCACACACCGGTTGCGGTGCGCGTGCGCAAGTCGTTCGGCATCGCGCTCGCGGTCGCAGGACTGTGCGGCGTCGTGGGCTATCTCATCGCGTTGCCACCGGGCGCGCGCATCAAATGGCTCGACGACTACGACGCCGCGAAGCAGCTCGCGCTCGGCAGCAGTCGCCCGCTGATGGTGGACTTCGGTGCATCCTGGTGCGGCGCGTGTGGCGAGCTCGATCGACACACGTTCTCCGACGAGCGAGTGGTGCGCGAAGGCTCGCGTTTCGTGCCGGTGCACGTGGACCTTTCCCCAGGTAAGGACAGCCCCGACAAGCAAGCCTTGCTCCGCAGCTACAACCAGCGCGGCTTACCTCTGGTGGTCCTGCACGATCACAGCGGCCGCGAGGTTGCGCGCGTGACCAGCTTTCTCGAACCCCAAAAGTTTCTGGAGCTCTTGCGCAAAGTAGACTGATCGCGTGGCCGAGCGGGACCCACCCTTGACGGGCCCCGAACAATTGGCAGACATTGTCGCGTGCGCTGTGCGGCAGTCCGCGTGCAGACCGAAGTTTGCGTGACCCGCGTGGCGGTCGCGCTGGTGGGTCTCACGCTCGTGACATGGCCCGGCGCGGGCCGCGGTGAGCCCAGCGCCATGCCCGCCGCCGGCCTCGATCATCAGGCGGTGGTCGGAGCCGTCGCCGCCTCGGCCGGACGCGCCGCGGTCAGCATGCCGACCGACTGGCTGCCGGCACACGGACGCGAGTGCGCGAGCAGCGGCCGGCGCAAGGGCTTCTGCCAGGGACCGCGGCGCGTGCCACGACCGCAGGGCCCCGAAGCCGACCTGGCGCACGACCTCGGTCTGGGCACGCTCGAGGCTGCAGGAGACTTGCTGTTCGAAGCGCCGAAGCCGCAGTGGGTCGAAGCAGCCGGCTCCGATGCCCGAGAACCGCTGTTGTTCCCGGTCTCGGACGGCTACGTGTGGCGCGGCTTGCAGAAGGCGCGTCGCACCAAGGGCGGCGGCTTCCACCCCCGCCACAAGGGCGTCGACATCGGCGCGCCCGAAGGCACGCCGATCCAAGCGGTCAAGAGCGGGATCGTCGCCTACAGCGACAACGGCGTTCACGGTTACGGAAACCTGCTCGTGACCGTGCATGCGGATGGCTCCGTCGCCGTGTACGGTCACTGCCGCGCGGTCTACGTCTTTCCGGGACAGCACGTCGCGCAGGGACAAGTCGTCGGCGAGGTCGGACACACCGGCGTCGCGCGCGGCACGCACCTGCACTTCGAGTATCGCGAGAACGGCAAGCTCCGAGATCCGCTCCCGCGCTTCACCAAGCCGGACGCTTGAAGCACGCACAGCACTGGCTCCTCGAGCCGGGTATCGATTTCTTGAACCACGGCTCGTTCGGGGCGTGTCCGCGGCCGGTGCTCGAGCTGCAGACCGAGCTCCGGGCCCGGCTCGAACGCGAACCTGTGCGGTTCTTCGTGCGTGAGCTCGAAGGGTTGCTCGATGCGGCGCGCGAGGAGCTCGGGCGCTTCGTCGGTGCAGCGGCCGCCGACCTCGCCTTCGTGCCCAACGCCACCGCGGGCGTCAACACGGTGTTGCGCTCGCTCGCGCTGCAACCAGGCGACGAGCTGTTGACCACCGACCACAGCTATCGGGCGTGCCGCAACGCGCTCGAAGCGACCGCGGAGCGCGCCGGCGCGCGTGTGATCGTGGCGCAGGTACCTTTTCCAGTGCGTTCGCCGGACGAGATCGTGTCTGCGGTGCTCGCGCGAAGAAGCAGCAGGACCCGGCTCGCGCTGCTCGATCACGTGACGAGCCCGACGGCGGTCGTCTTCCCGATCGCGCCGCTGGTCGCGGAGCTAGCGGCGTCGGGCGTCGACACGCTGGTCGACGGCGCTCACGCACCGGGAATGCTGGACCTGTCCCTTCGCGACATCGGCGCCGCCTATTACACGGGCAACTGTCACAAATGGTTGTGCGCGCCCAAGAGCGTAGCGTTCTTGCACGTGAACGAATCGCGACAACAGGCCGTGCGCCCGCTCAGCATCAGTCACGGTGCGACGGCCATCCGCGAGGGCCGTTCGCGCTTCCTGCTCGAGCACGACTGGCAGGGGACCTTCGACCCGACGCCCGCGCTGTGCATTCCCGCTGCCATCGGGTTTCTCGGTTCGCTGCTAGACGGCGGCTGGCCAGCGTTGCGGGAGCGCAATCACGCTCTGGCCTGCAGCGCCCGAGCGTTGCTGTGCAGTGAGCTTGGTATCGCCGCACCCTGCCCCGAAAGCATGCTCGGCTCGATGGCCGCGATCGTGTTGCCGCAGCCATCGTCGTCGCGCCCGGCCGAGCCGTATGCGCTCGACCCGCTGCAGGACGCGCTGTTCTTGCAGCACGGAATCGAAGTGCCGGTCTATCCGTGGCCGGCTCCGCCGCAACGCCTGCTGCGGATCTCGGCTCAGCTGTACAACGACGCCGGGCAGTACCAGAAGCTCGCGACCACGCTGCGACAGATGCTCGCGGCCTGAGCGCCTTTCCCTGCGGGCAGCGGCGACTATACTCGCGGCCATGCGTGCGCTCGCGATCCTGGCACTCCTGCTCGGCGCCTCGCATGCGACCGCTCAGACGGACACGGGCGCCCCAAACGTCGCGGCGTCGGTCGGCACAGGCGTCGCGCTGGCGATGGGCTCGCTCGCGACAGGAGGCTTGCTACTCGCTGGCAACGAGCGGACTGCTGGCCGAAGGGCGGGGGCCTACACGATCTTCACCGGCTTCGCGCTCACGCCCATGGTCTCGCATGCGATCGCCGGGGAGTGGGTGCGCGCGTCGATCTTCGGCGGGATCGGCCTCGCGGTCGAGCTCTGCGCGGTGTGGTTGATCCAGCGCACGCCCGACCTGATGGTGGAGGGCAGCCTCGGCAAGCGACGCGTGCTCGCTGCGTTCTACGGGCTCAGCCTGCTCAATGCAGGCATCGGCCTCTTCGACAGCCTCGGCGCCGCCGAGCGCGCCAAACAGCGGACCGGCTTGGTCGTGGCGCCGCGCCTGGGACGCGGCGAAATCGGCTTCGGCATCGGAGGCTCGTTGTGAAACAGAAGCTCGTGTGTCTGCTGCTTCTGCTGAGCAGTTGCGCGACGGTGCCGCAGAACCGGCGCGGCCGGCTCGCGGACCCGATCATGAATCTCGAGACGGACTCGCTCGAAGCCCAGCGCAAGGCCAAGTTCTACTCCACGCGCGAAGCCGCAGCTGGAGGCGACGGCGTGCCGGCAGGTGGAGGCTGCGGCTGTCAGTGAGACGAGTCTTGACTCTTTACCGGGGGGGGCGGCTTCCCACCCCCCCCCCCCCGCCACAGCCGAGGGGGGGCCCACCAA
>JBIOJD010000271.1:0-5763 GCA_044450485.1 Polyangiales bacterium
CAGGTCGCGCTTGTTGTACTGAACCACCATCGGGAGCGTTCCCGGGTCCTCGCCCTGCAGTCGCAGGTTCACGTCCAGGTTGCGAATGCTCTCCAGGTTGTCGTGCAGGCGCTCGCGCTGGCTGTCGACGACCATCACGATGCCATCCACGCTCCGGAGCACGAGCTGGCGAACCCGGTCATGCGCGATCTGCCCGGGCACGGTGCAGAGGTGCACGCGCACCAGGTACCCCCGGTAGGTCCCTAGGTCCATCGGCAGAAGATCGAAGAACAGCGTGCGCTCGCTCGCGTCGTTCAGGGTCAAGAGCTTGCCGCGCAGCTCGGGCCGCGTCCGGCCGTGGATCTGCTCGAGGTTGGTCGTCTTCCCTCCCAGGCCCGGCCCGTAGTAGACGAGCTTCAGTCGCAGCTCGCGGCGTGCGTGATCGACGTGCGGCATGGGTGGCGGGGCGAGAGCGTGGGCGCGACCGTGCGAAAAGCGCAAGTCGTGGCCGTGCATGCACACGGCGCGCAATCTCGTCACCTGTTATACCTCAAGGCCCGCGGGCTGCGAGACCCCAGCGTCCCCCATGATTCGAATGCTGACCGTCATTCTGCTCGCCTGCGCGCCAGAACAGCTCGCCTGCGCCAGCGAGAGGCCGAGCGAGCGAGGAACGCTCGACCTTGCGTTCGCGTCGATCCAACGCAACGAGGCGGGGATCGAGCACGCGCGCGCGTCCACCGGTAGCGCCGACGCCTCGTGCTGCGAAGTTTGCGCGGCCGCAAACGACGCTGCTGCCGAGCAAGTCCGGTTGTGCGGAACGGCGCGCGAGGCCGCGGACGTCGACGCGCTCAGCCGCTGCGAAAGCGCGCAGCGAAGCGTACGGAGCATCGCCGAACGAGCCGGCAGTCGCTGCCGCTGCGCTCGGTGATGGAGAGACCCGTGGCAACCAGCTTCATCGAAGAGGCCGAAGCCGCGATGCGCGCCGCGCCTTTGCCAGGCGCCAATGTCGAGCTGCTGCCCGTGCTCGCGCCACCGATCTTGGACGTCCAGGGCCGTCGCGCGCTGGTCGCCCCTTTGCTCGCAGCGTTCGTCTGGGCGGCGGCGTTCTTTCGCGAAGGGCTGTCGCATCCGCTCGACCCGCTGGCGCTGCTCTTGCGACTGCTGGCGCTGGCGCTCAGCGTGCGGGCGTTGCTGCTCTTCGTGCTGCTCGCGCGGCGCGTGCGCTTGTACGCACGCCGCGAGCGATACGCGCTCGCACTGTGTGACGAAGGGCTGCTGTTGCGCACGCCGGAGGTGGACTTCGCCGTGCGCAAGGACGACGTCGTGGACGTGTGCGAGCGCGGCGCCTGGCAAGAGCACGCGGGCGCGCGCTTCAGCGAGGTCTATCTCGTGACGCGACCCGACAGCGGGCGCCTCTACACCGCGCTACCGCCCTTGTTCGCCCGCACCCCCGGTGTGCTCGCCGAGCACTTGATGCGCTGGCGCGGCGGCCCGGCTGCGCCGCCCCAGGCCACCTCGCACGAGCCGGCTGCTCTGGCGAGCAAGCTGTTCGACGCGGCGGCCGAAGGCGATCGGCCCCAGGGAACGGCCGTGATCGAGCAAGGTCGCGACGCGCTCCTTCGGGGGCCTTATGCCACGGTGTTGCTCGGCATCGCGTTGCTCGACGGCATGCTGCGGACGCCCGCGGCTGCGCGCGCGATGCTGGGACGCAGCCCGATGTTGGTGCTCGGGGTGTGCTTGGTCCTGGTGCCGGGAATGTGGCTCGTGCTGAGCCGCCGGCAGCTCGCGTCGCGCAAGGGCGTCGCCATGCTGCTCACGCCGGCCGAGTTGCTGTGGCGAGCCCGCGGCGGGGTCCAGAGGTTGCGCTGGAGCGAGCTCGGGCGGCCGCAGATCGAAAGTCGGACAGGCTGGTCCGTGCTGCAAGGGCCCCACGAGACTCGCACGCTCGTGCTCACACAGAAGAACGGCGACGCAGTGCGCTATGCCGAAGCGTCGCTCGCAGCCCCGGCGGAGGTCGTGGCAGCCCTTTGCGAGGCCTATCGCAAGGGCTTGCTACCGTGAGCCCTTCGTTACGCTCTGACAAATCGGATACAACTCCAGCGTGAAGCTCGCCGGCAAACTGATCTTGGCGCTCACGCTGGTCATCCTGGCGGTGATCTCGATGGACGCCGCGGTGCGCGTCCGCCGCGAGATCGAGCTGTTCGAGAACGACATGCGCAACGACGCGCGCTTCACCGGCCAGGCGCTCGGGCACGCGGTGGGTCTGGCGTACCGCGACCAGGGTCCCGCCGTGGGCGCGGCCCTGGTCAAGGAGATCGACGGCATGCGCGGGGACGTCGGAATTCGCTGGCTCTGGCTCGATATCGGCGGAGGCTCGGTCGTGAGCACGCGCCTGCCACCGTCGCGGCTCCGCGCTCTGATGCAGGGCCGCCTCGTGAGCGTGCGTGAACAAGCGAGGCGAGGCGGGAGCGGAGCGCTCATCACCTACGTGCCGGTCGATGTCTCGGGCGCCGGCCGCGGCGCGATCGAGATCACCGAGTCACTTGCGGCGGAGAACGACTACATCAGTACGACTCTGCGCGACACGGTTGTGCGCTCCATCGCGCTTCTCGGGGCGAGCATCCTCGTGGTCTCGGCGATCGGCGTGTTCTTCGTGGGGCGTCCGGCGGGCGCCCTCGTCGCCAAGACTCGACGCATCGGCGCAGGCGATCTGGGCGACCCTCTCGAGCTGTCGCAACACGACGAAATGGGCCAGCTGGCTCGAGAGCTCAACGCCATGTGCGTGCAGCTCGCCGCTGCCAACGAGAACCTGCGGGTCGAAACCAACGCCCGCATCGCGGCGCTCGAGCAGCTCCGCCACGCCGACAGGCTCGCCACCGTGGGCAAGTTGGCGTCTGGCATCGCGCACGAGCTCGGTACGCCGCTCAACGTCGTCACCGGCCGCGCCCAGATGATCGCGGCCGGCGAGGCCAGCGGCCGCGAGATCGAGGACAACGCCCGCATCGTCGTCGAGCAAGCCAAGCGCATCGCGCAGATCATCCGCCAACTACTGGACTTTGCGCGCAAACGCACGCCGGCGCGGGTGCGCATGGACCTGCGCGTGACAGTCGAGCACGTGCTCGCGTTGCTCGGCCAGATCGCGGACAGGCGCGGGGTCAAGCTCGCGCTGGACACCGGCGTGGCGCCCAGCATCGCGCTCGCCGATGAGGGGCAGATCCAACAGGTGCTCATGAACGTGGTCGGCAACGCCATCCAGGCCACCGAACGGGGCGGTACGGTCGGGGTCACGCTGTCGACCCGGCGCATTAAGCCCCCACCCGAGCACGGCGGCCCCGTGGGCGTGTACACGTGCGTGTCCGTGAAGGACACGGGCTGCGGCATGGACCCTGCAACGGCCGAGCGTGTGTTCGAGCCGTTCTTCACCACCAAGAACGTGGGCGAGGGCACCGGCTTGGGGTTGTCGGTCGCCTATGGAATCATTCGCGACCACGGCGGGTTCATCCTGGTCGACAGCGAAATCGGCAAAGGCAGCGAGTTCGGCATCCACCTGCCTCCAGCCAACACGGAGGGCGGCGCATGAAGGGTCGTATCTTGGTCGTCGACGACGACCTCAGCATGTGCGAGCTGCTCGAGTCGGGCCTCAAGCGCCACGGCTTCGAGGTCGCGTGGCGTACCTCGGGGGACGAGGGCCTGCGGTTGCTCGGAGCACACGACTTCGACGTGGTCGTGACCGACCTGAACATGCGAGGGCTGAACGGCATCGACCTGTGCGCGAAGGTCGCCGAGATCGGCGCCGACGTGCCGGTCGTGGTGATCACGGCCTTCGGCAGCCTAGAGACCGCAATCGCCGCCATGCGCGCCGGGGCCTACGACTTCATCACCAAGCCGTTCGACCTCGAAGCGCTGGAGCTCACGCTGATTCGCGCCGTGCAGCACCGGCGCCTGCGCCAGGAGGTCTCGCGGCTGCAGCGCGCCGTGTCCGACGCGAGCCACCTCGGCGAAATCGTCGGCGCGAGCCCCGCGATGAAGCGCATCTACGACCTCGTCGATCGCGTGGCTGAGACCGACGCGTCGGTGCTCATCACCGGTGAGAGCGGCACCGGCAAGGAGCTGATCGCTCGCGCGCTGCACGCGCGGAGCAAACGCCACGAGGGCCCTTTCGTCGCGATCAACTGCTCGGCCGTGCCGGAAGCGCTGCTCGAGAGCGAGCTGTTCGGCCACGCCAAGGGCGCCTTCACGGACGCGAAGTCTACGCGCTCGGGGCTCTTCGCCGAGGCCCGCGCTGGCACGCTGTTCCTCGACGAGATCGGCGAGATGTCGCTCAGCCTGCAGCCCAAGTTGCTGCGAGCGCTCCAGGAGCGGACGATTCGGCCGGTCGGTGCCGACACGGAAGTGCCGTTCGACGCGCGCATCATCACGGCCACCAACCGCGATCTCGAGACCGCGGTCGAGGAGAAGCGCTTTCGCGAAGACTTGTTCTACCGCATCAACGTGATCCACATCGAGATCCCCCCGCTGCGCGCACGTGGCAGCGACGTATTGGTCTTGGCGCAACATTTCGTCGCTCGTTTTGCCGCCCAGTTCAACAAGCCGGTGCGGGGCTTGACGGCAGAAGCCGCAGAGAAACTGATGGCATACGCCTGGCCCGGCAACGTGCGCGAACTTCAGAATGCGGTCGAGCGCGCCGTGGCGTTGACTCGCTTCGAGCAGCTCGCGGTGGAGGACTTGCCGGAGAAGATCCGAGACTATCGGCAGTCGCACGTGCTGCTCTCGAGCGACGACCCGTCCGAGCTCGCCCCGCTCGAAGAAGTCGAGCGGCGCTACATCCTGCGCGTGGTCGAGACGCTCGGCGGCAACCGCACGCTCAGCGCCCGCGTGCTCGGCCTCGACCGCAAGACTCTGTACCGCAAGCTTCAACGCTACGGCGTCGCTGCGGAGGGCAAGAAGGACGAGTGATCGCCGCTGCACCGGGCAATTTTGCGGGGCAGCGCGCCGCCACCCGGGGCGAAACGCATCGACCGCTGCGGGAGCAGAGCGAGATTTCGGCGCGCTGGGCACGTTGGCTACATGGCATGGGCGATGCAGCGAAGTAGCGTGGCGTCGTCGATCGCAGGCCAAGCCCGGGCCGCCTTGCCGACGCCACCAATTCAGGAGGCTCGACATGAGCAGCGTGGACATTGCAGCGGGACGCGATTCGCATCGCTCCCACGACGTGACCGCGCCGCGCGTGCTGCTGGCCGAAGACGACCAGGAAATGCGCCGCATGCTCGCGGCGACCTTGCGAAAGGACGGGTGCGACGTCGTCGAGGTGTGTGACGGACGCGAGCTGTTGCAATGGCTCACGGCGAACCGGCTGAAGAACGGTCCAGACGAGGGTCTCGACCTGCTGATCTCCGACGTGCGACTGCCGGGTCACGGCGGCCTCGACGTGTTGGCAGGGATGCGGTGGGCCGACTGGCGCGTGCCGGTCGTGTTGATCACCGGCTTCGCCGATGCAGCCACGCACGCCGAAGCGCGTCGGCTCGGCGCGAGCGCGCTGTTCGACAAGCCCTTCGACCTCGACGACTTCCGGACCATCGTCTGGAATCTGCTGTGGTGAGGCAGGCGCTCTCGTCAGGGTGGCGTGGGCGCGGGCGAGTCGGTAGCTTCTTGCTCCCATGGCTCGGGCGGCGGAGCTGGAACGTCCGGTCGCACGGAGGCAACGGCCACTGCTTGCAGCCAAACGCCTGGGTCCGCTTCGAGCTCGACGACCCTGCGTCCGTGCGCGGCAGGAAGAGTGATGCC
>JBIOJD010000272.1:0-5710 GCA_044450485.1 Polyangiales bacterium
CTCCCCGAGGCCGCCTACCGCCGCGCGCGCTGACCTTCGCGGTAGTAGACTCGTCGCATGCCCTGGTTCAGCTACCACGGCGGACACAGCGGCGAGTTCTGCCAGCACGCCAAGGGTGCGCTCGACGCCGTGATCGAACGCGCGATCGAAGCCGGCTTCACGCACTACGGCTTGTCCGAGCACTGCCCGCGCTACCGCGAACAGGATCTGTTCGGCGATGAGGTAGGCCACGGGATCGAAGTGCTCAGCACGGCTTTCGCAGCCTATGCGGAGCATGCGTTCGCGCTGCGCGAGCGCTACGCCGATCGCATCCAGATCTTGGTCGGCTTCGAGACCGAGCGCTTGCCGCCCGACGACTGGGCGACGCGCATGAAGCAGCTCAGATGCGCGGCGCCGTTCGAGTACATCGTAGGCAGCGTCCACGACATCGACGGCAGCTACGTCGACTACAAGCCCGAGCTCACCGCCGAGCTCGCGCAACGGCTCGGCGGCACGGACGCGCTCCATGCGCGCTACTTCGACGCGGTCACGGATCTCGTGCAGACGTTGCGGCCGGAGGTGGTGGGTCACATCGACCTCGTGCGCAAGTTCGACGGGCCGAATGCGCGCTTCGGGCTTGCGGTGCGACCGCACATCGAAGCAGCGCTCGAAGCCGTTCGTGCGTGTGGCGGCGTGCTCGACGTGAACTGCGGCGCCCATCGCCGCGGGCTGAGCCCGGTCTACCCGCTGCCCGAGATCCTCGTGCGCGCGGGAGAGATGGGCATCGGCGTCACGCTCGGCGACGATGGCCATGGCGCGCACGACGTGGGCGTGGGGCTCGACGCTTGCATGCGAGCGATCGCCGCCGCCGGGTACAAGGAGCTGCGCTACCTGTGTCGGCTCGACGGCGTCGTGCAGTGGCGCAGCGCAGCGCTCGATGAAGTGAAACCGACGCGCTGAGACACTCGCATCGCTCAGGGCTCAGCTGAGCCGCGGGCATCGGTACGGTTAAATGCGAACGCCCGAGCCTTCCGGCCCGGGCGCACGCAGTGTGTTGCGCTTTCGCGCGCTTGGCTCAGTGACCCGCGTCAGTGCCGGCGTCGGTGCCCGCCGTCGGTGGCGGACACTCCGTCGCGCACATGCCGCTCAACGTCATGCCAAAGGGCGTGGCCGTGGCCGCTCCTGCGGTCAGCGAGTCTGCACAGTTCGTGCTCAGGCAAGTCACATCACTGGTCTTGCCAGGGCACTTGGTCGTCGCGCACAGGATCAGCTTCCAGCAGTTCGGTTCCTTGATGCATGCGCTGGCCGCCGCCAGGTTCTTCGTGCAGCCACACGTTGCGCAGGTCGACGACACGCCCACGGCCGTGGTCATGCTCTCGCACTGTGCTGCAGTCAGCCCGCTCGAACCGCCGCCGCCGGCGCTGCCGCCGCTGCCGCCGCCCTTGCCGCTCGAGCCGCCCGAGCCACCGGTGCCGCCCGTCGCGCCCGAGTCGGTGCCAGCGTCTGTGCCGCCGCTCTTCTTGCTCTTACAACCGACGCTGAAGCTGCTCAACGCAAGCACCAGCAGGCCGCATCCCATAATTGACAAAGGTCGTTTCATCTCGGTCCTCCCACGGAAGAAAGCCCGGCGGTGCGCCGGTTGCCAGCTCTAGGCCGGCGAGTCTTAGTCGAGCTCGCCTTCCGACGCAAGAGATCGTGGCGAAAGTCACAGCTTTCGTTTTGATTTCGGAAAAGATTGGGGATTTGGTCCGGAACGGGCATCGCTGGGCAGACGACCTGAAGCGGCGCAACCCCCGTGGCGATACAGGATAAAACCATAGGGAATTCAAACGATTGAAGCCTGGCTTCCCTCGCCCCGTGCCCGCTGATCCTGGAAATCCTGAATCCGGGAGGTCAAGACCTACCCGGAGCGCTGGGGGGCAGCCTTCTCAACCGTGCAACGGTCCGGGATGGCCGAAGGGGCCCAGGGACGCTCCCGTCGGCTAGCATCGCGCACATGGTTGCCACCTCACGCAGAGCCGAAGCGCGCCGCTGCGACTGGGCGCAGAGCCACCCGCTGCTCGCGACCTACCACGATGAAGAGTGGGGCGTTCCGGTTCACGACGACGTGAAGTGGTACGAGAAGATCTTGCTCGATGGGGCGCAGGCCGGACTGTCGTGGCTCACGATTCTGAAGAAGCGCGAGGCGTATCGCGAAGCGTTTGCGGGCTTCGACCCAGCGGTCGTGGCGCGCTTCGGCAGCCGAGAGGTCGAGCGTTTGCTGCGCAATCCCGGCATCGTTCGCAACCGGCTCAAGGTCGAGTCCGCAGTGTCGAACGCCACCGCGTTTCTCGAGCTGCAGCACGAGCACGGGTCGTTCGACGCCTACGTGTGGCGCTCGGTGGAGGGCGCTCCGCGACAAAATCGTTTTACTCGCATGCGTGACGTGCCTGCGCGCACCGAGCTCTCGGATGCGCTCTCCAAGGATCTGAAGCGCCGCGGGTTCAAGTTCGTGGGGTCGACCATCGTGTATGCGTTCATGCAGGCGGCGGGCCTGGTCAACGATCACCTGGTGACGTGCTTCCGCCATCGCGAGGTGGCGCGGCTTGGTCAGAAGCGTAGGGCGAGCACGACTGGGAAGTGATCGGAGACGGTGGCGGAGAACGTGGGGTCCTCCGCGAGCAGCTCGTCTTGGAGCACGTCGATGGAGGCCGGCTCGACTTCGAACGACGCGCTCGGCGCGAGCAGCACGTGATCGATCGTGCCGCGGCCGTGGGCGTAAGAGCTCTCGGCTGCACCGGGCGCATCGAGCGAGAGCGTGGGCGCGGCGAACCGGGGATCTTCGAGAAATGCGCGGTACGGTGTGTCCGCGCCCGAGGTGATCGAGCCGCGAAGCAAGTCGTTGAAGTCCCCAGCGACGATCGTCGGCAGCTCGGGTGCAAGGTCGATGAACGTCTTCAATCCCAGCGCGAGCTGCGCGCGCTTGTCGTGGCTCGCTGCGTCGGCCTGGGCCTTGGCGTGGATCACGATCACGCGCAGCGTGAAATCGTCGCGTTTTCGACGCAGCGTCACGATCAGTGGTGGCCTGCCCGCGTCGTCGAGGCCCGACAAGGCGCGTGCGTGAACGAGCTCGAGCAGCGAGCGGTCCCACAAGAGCGCAGTGCGCTGCGTCCATGCATAGCCGGAGAGCGCGCTTGCGTAGCCGGGAAGGTCGCCGAGCAAGCGATCGAACGCGTCTTCGGAGGCGACTTCTTGCAACGCCACGATGTCCGTGCCGCGCTCCGCGAGCACCTTGCGCACGGCATCGTATTGTGTGGTCTCGTCGGCCGGTCCCTCGCTCGTGTCACCGAACCACTCGAGGTTCCAGGTCATCAGCGTGAGCGCGACGCCTGCGCTCGGGGTCGCGTCGGCCGACAGCTGCGACGTGCTGCGCGGCAACAGCCCTGCATCCGCACTGATGTCACTCGACGGGACGCAACCGCCGGGCGCAGGCGCGTGCGCCTTGCTGGGTGGTAGCCCTGCGCGCAGCTCGCACCCTGCTTCATGGCCAAGGAGGAACACAGCTAACGCCGCGCCGCGGATGAGATCGTGGCCCTCGAGCATGGGCTCTCATCGGCCGCCCTCACGGGCGGTTGCGCGTCTGCCACGGGTCTTCGGCTCAGCTCCGCAGGGCTTGCCAGAGCTCGCGCGGGTCGCACGCGACGCACTCGATCGAGCCGAATCGCACGTGGTCCCCTGAAGATACTCGCGTCAGCTCGCGGGCCGAGAGCCGCTTGCCGTTGAGCCACGTGCCGTTGCGGCTGTCGGCGTCGGCCAGGTAAAGCGCGGCCTGGTCGTCCATCTCGAACCAGGCGTGAAATTTCGAGACGTTCGGGTGGCGGAGAACGACGTCCTTGTTGACCGCCCGGCCGAGCGAGACGCGGTCCATGAAGGTGGCGTCGACGGTGCGCTTGCGCAGCGGCATGATGAAATAGCGATCGTTGCGCAGGAGCCAGCGTAGCCGGTCGAGCCTCGATTGCACCGAGCCATCACCGAGCTCGAGCTCGAGCACCTGCTCCTGCGTCAGCACCTCGGTCTCGAAGCTCATCACGCGCACGCTGGGAAGCACGCGCTGGCCCTCGTCGCGCTGCGTGGTCGAGAGCCCCGCTTCCACGTTCTCGAAGCCCGGCAACAGCTTGACCATCACGAATTGCGTGTCGCCGTAGCGGGCGACGAAGCTGTCCTCCGAACCTGCCGCATCGGCGACGATCTGCTCGGGACCGAGCTTGTGGCGCAAGACCTCGTCCAACTTCGGGGCGACGCTCACATTCCTATTGTAGTCGGTCCGTGGTGCGCCAGTCGATGTGGAAGAGTGTGGGTGGCGACCGCCAGCGTGCGCGTTCGGCCTGGATGATTCGTCGGCAGAATGCGCGGTACCGGCCCCGCTCGCTCAAACGTGCCGGTCAGCGGACTCGGCCAGCCCGCGTAGCTCCTTTAATGAGCGCCCTACGTTTGCGTAGTCGCGCTGCGGCTCCGGACCGATCAAGTTCTCGAGCAAGCTCTGGACGTGGCGCACCTCGTGAGCGGCAACCTGCGCATTGCGCGCCGCGTCGCGGAAGGCCGACATCGACTGGCCCCACATCTCGTCGAAGACCGCGCGGTCCGAGGGATCGGCCGGTGTTCCTTGCTCGGCGATGCTCTGCAGCGTGGTGAACTGGAACCCCATCTCGTACCACTCGGAAAGCTGCTGCTTCGACGACGGCAAGGACTCGAGCAGATTGTCGGTGGCGCCGAGCCACACGTCCACGTCGCCTAGCCGCTTGAGCTCGCCCCAGTTGCCGCCCACCAAGTCGATGAAGCGGCCGAACGTTTCCTCGAGCTCGACAGCGGGATCTCCACCCTCGCCGCGATGAAACGAGCACTCGCTGATCGCGCGCCCGGCTTCGAGCGAGAGCGTGCAAGGGCTCCCGCGCGCCGGCCCGGCCTGCGGCTCGGGCGCCAAATCGTCGTCGGTGTCGCGGAGCGGCTCGACCTCGTCGGCTCCGACTTCCGCAATGTCGTCGGCCTCGGCCAAGAGCTCATCGAGATCGGCTACGTCCGATTGAGGCGCCCGTGGCGGCGGGGGCGTGCTGTCGACCACAGGCGTGGCAGCTCGGATGGCGACTGCAGGCGGCGGCGGAGCGAACCTTGCACCGTTGTTGCCGTCCGGCTGCCTGGCCGGAGGTGGCGGCGGCGCAGAGCTCAGAGAATTGAGGGCTCGCTGCGCGTCCTTGCCGAGCCGCGGGTTGACCCCGAGATCAAAGGCGAGATCCTCGACCAGGCTAGCGATTGCGTCGCGGTCGATCCGCGGGATCACCGTCGCGTCGTGAAGTTGCGCAGGCAGCTCGGCCCGGCGCTGGTCGCTGTCAGCGATCAGCGCGATGCGTTTGCCGCGGGCCCAGGCGGCAGCCAGGTCGAACCAGACTTGGCGCTCGGCGAGCGAGGCCTGGTCCAGGAACGCGATCGCGGCGCCCACCTGGTCGAGAAGCGCGCCGAATTGCGAGGAATTGCCGTTAGTCCCACCTGCTCGCGCGGCCCACGCATAACCCGGAAGCGAGCTGCACCGAATCGCGCCCGGCGGCAACGCCAGGGAGGCTTCGAGCAAGTCCACGAGGCTGCTCGCCTCTTCGAGCTGCCCGGCGGTGTGAATGATGAGAATCCCGGTCGTCACTTCCGCCCTGGCGGCTGCCAAAAAGACCCTGGCCGACCATTGGCTCAGCTCGGTGGGAAAGTA
>JBIOJD010000273.1:0-5704 GCA_044450485.1 Polyangiales bacterium
CGGCTCGGGTGGCAACGGCGGCGCGATCTACAACGACGGCGTCGCGATGGACGTGACCATCTGCGGCACGCAGATCCGCAACAACACGGCCGGCGCGTTCGGGGCCGCGGTGTTCTTCACCAGCAACGATCAATCGAAGAAAGGCACGCTCAACATCCGCGACTCGCTGATGTTCAACAACATCCCCACCACCCAAGGCTGGGAATGGAAGCCCGGCATCTCGACCAACGCCAACACGCCCGACCCGATCAGCTCGGACATCAGGCGGTGAACCCCGGGGCGGCGGGCCGGTACCATAAACGTATTTTACATTTGGTAACTACAAGTGTAAAATACGTTTATGGCTGAGGTAGTCCGCGAATTCTGGCTCGAGCGACTCCACGCCACCTGGAAGCGCGTACCCATCGTCTGGCTCTCGGGCGTGCGCAGGGTGGGCAAAACGAGCCTAGCTCGCCAACTGCGCGATGCCACGTATCTGAACTGCGACCTGCCGAGCGTGGTGGAGCGCGCCGCCGACCCCGAGCGGCTTCTCGCAAGTGTACGCGAGCCGATCCTGGTCTTGGACGAAGTACACCAACTTCCCGATCCCAGCCGGCTGCTCAAGATCGCCGCCGACACCAAGCCGCGGCTCCGGGTCTGTGCGACTGGCTCATCGACGCTCGCGGCGACACGGAAGTTTCGCGACACGCTGACCGGGCGCAAGCAAACCGTGCACCTCACACCGGTTCTCGCCGAAGAGCTCGCCGCCTTTGGCGTCGCCGACATGCAGCGCCGACTGCTGCACGGAGGGCTTCCCGCCCTGCTGCTCGCGAGCCCGCCGGCCGCCGAAATCTACTCGGAGTGGCTCGACTCGTACTTCGCGAGGGATGTCCAAGAGCTGTTTCAAATCGGCAAGCGCAGCGCGTTCCTCCGCTTGGTCGAGCTCTTGTTGCGCCAAAGTGGCTCGCTGTGCGAAGTCACGGCGCTTGCGCGCGCCTGCGAGCTCAGCCGTCCGACGGTCATGACCTACCTCGACGCGCTCCAGATCACGCACGTGGTGCGCCTGGTGCGCCCGTACCACGGCGAAGGTCGGCAGGAGATCCTGCGGCAACCCAAGGTGTACGCGTTCGATACCGGCTTCATCGCTCACGCGAGAGGCTGGTCGGAGCTTCACGCCGAGGACTGCGGTCTGTTGTGGGAGCACGTGGTGCTCGACACCTTGTGCTCGCGCAGCGGCTGGCCCGAAGCGCACTTTTGGCGCGACAAGGGCGGCCGCAAGGTGGACTTCGTCCTGCCCCGTGGCCGCAGCGCCGCCGATGCGATCGAGTGCAAGTGGTCGGCGCAGGCGTTCTCCCCGAAGGCCCTCTCCGCATTTCGAGCGCTGCACCCGAAGGGCCGGAACTTCGTGGTGGTTCCTGGCCCCAAGAGCGCCTTCGACCGGAGCTTCGGCGAGATCACGGTCACGATCACGGATCTCGCGGGGCTCGTGGCCGCGCTCGGGGGCTGATCCCGATCGCAGCCGCGCTCAGATCTGCGAGAAACCCGAGCCGTTGCGTTGCACGCCGACGCCGCGGGCGTTCTCGATCAATCCGAGCTCTTTCAGGATTTGCTGGCTGTAGGTGACGCGGCCGGTGATCTTCTCGAGCGGCTCGGTGGCGAGCGCGAGCGCGGCCATCGCCATCATGCTCTCGGGCTCGGCGTTGGGGTCGTCTTTGCTGCGCACGAGCTTGTGATGCAAGACGCCGGGCGTGGCCACGACCATCGACGGGCTCACGCAGGTGACGCTGACGCCGTCTCCGTAGACCTCGGCGGCGAGGCCTTGGGTGAAGCGCTCGAGCGCGGCTTTCTCGGCGCCGTAGAGCGTGCCGCCGCGGCCGCGACGGAACGCCTCTTTGTAGGGACCGCGGCCCGGGCCGATCGCGGCGCTGCTCGAGATGTTCACGATCGCGCCGCTCTTGCGCGCAAGCATGTCGGTCAACACGAGCTTGCTCATGTAGAACGGGCCGTGCAGATTCACCGAGAACGACTTGAGCCACTTGGCGACTGGGAAGTCCGCGACTGGGATGAAGTAGGTGAGCGCGGCGTTGTTGACGAGCACGTCGATCGGTCCGAACGCGGCGCGCGTCTCGGCCACCGCGCGCTCGCAGGCGTCGAAGTCGGAGACGTCGCACGCGACGGCCAGCGCCTTGCCGCCTTGCTGCTCGATCGCCTGCACCGTGCTACGCAACGAGCCTTCGAGCGTTGGATGATCGCCTTCCTCGAGCGTGCGGGCGGTGCACGCGACCTTGGCGCCTTCCTTGGCGAAGAGCTCCGCAATCGCTTTGCCGATGCCGCGGCTCGCGCCCGTGACGATCGCGACTTTTCCTTCGAGCTTGCCCATGTGGCTCCTCCCCTTTTTGCCGAGTAAAGCAGTGGCTTGATTTTTGTCCTGGCCGAGACTATGAGGTCGATGTGAATCAAATTCAAACCCCGCCGCTGGGTAGCCCCGAATTTCGCGCGCTGGTGCAGCAAAAGCTGTTTCCCGCGATGCGTACGGGCATGACCGTGTCGGTGTGGGCGGAGCTCTTGCCGGATTCGCCCGCCGTGCTGGGCGCTCACGGCAACCGCACCTGGGCCGAGCTCAACGCGCACGCCAATCAGCTGGTGCGCGCGCTGCGGGCACGCGGGCTGCGCGAAGGCGACGGCGTGGCGCTCTTGTGCAGCAACCGCGCCGAGTACGTGGAAACCGTGAACGCCGCGCGGCGCGGCGGACTGCGGCTCACGCCCGTGAACTGGCACCTGACCGGGACCGAGGCCGGCTATGTGGTGAACGATTGCGACGCCAAAGCCTTCATCGCGGAAGCGCGCTTGGGCGATGCAGCGCTCGCAGCGGCAGCGGCCGCGCCGGGCGCGAGCGTGCGACTCTCGGTCGGTGGAACGTTGCCGGGGTTCGAGAGCTACGACGAAGCGTTGCAGCAGCAGCCTGGCGGCGACATCGAAGACCCCTCAGCCGGTACGCAGATGCTCTACACCTCGGGCACGACCGGCAGGCCCAAGGGCGTGCACCGGCCGAGCGCGCCTGCGCCGATGGCGGGCCCCGGGGGTGCGGTCGGGCCGGGGCTGCTCTCGGGCAACTACCGCGCCGGGGAGAGCGTGCACCTCTGCACCGGGCCGCTCTATCACGCAGCGCCGCTCGCGTTCTCGCTCGGCATTCCACACATGTTCGGCTGTGCCGTGGTGCTGATGGACGGCTGGGAAGCCGAAGAGACCTTGCGCCTGGTGCAGACGCACGGCGTCACGCACACGCACATGGTGCCGACCATGTTCCACCGGCTGCTCTCGCTGCCCGAGAGCGTGCGCGCCAAGTATGACTCCTCGTCGCTGAAGTTCGTGCTGCACGGCGCCGCGCCCTGCCCGGTCGAAGTGAAGCGCAAGCTGATCGAGTGGCTCGGCCCGGTGGTGCACGAGTATTACGGCGCGACCGAAGGCGTGGGCTCGATCGTGGACTCGGAGACCTGGCTGAAGAAACCGGGCACCGTGGGCAAGCCGACCGTCGAAGGCCACATCAAGATCATGGACGACGAGGGCAAAGAGCTGCCCGCAGGCCAAATCGGCACCGTGTACATGTCGGCGCCGGCGCAAGGTCGCTTCAGCTATTACAAGGACGAGAACAAGACCAGCCAGGCGTACAAAGGTGACCATTTCACGCTCGGCGACATCGGTTACCTCGACGAGGACGGTTACTTATTCCTCACCGACCGCAGCGCGAACTTGATCATCTCGGGCGGCGTGAACATCTACCCGGCAGAGATAGAAGGCGTGCTGCTCACGCATCCGGCCGTGGGCGACGTGGGCGTGATCGGCGTGCCCAATCCCGAGTGGGGCGAAGAGGTCAAGGCCGTGGTCGAGCTGCAGCGCGGCTTCGAGGCGTCCCCGGAGCTCGCTCGCGAGCTGATCGAGCACTGCCGCAAGCAGCTCGCCCACTACAAGTGCCCGCGGAGCGTCGATTTCGTGGCAGAGCTGCCGCGACAAGACAACGGCAAGCTGTACAAGCACGCACTGCGCGAGCGCTACCGCGCGGCCGCGCAAGCCAAGTAGGAGCCGACCGTGCCGCCTTTCGAGCCCAAGCGTTTCGTGCCCACCCCCTCGCCCGAGACCCAGCCGTTCTGGGACGGGACCAAGGCCGGCGAGCTGCGTTTGCAGCGCTGCGACGGCTGCTCGCACGTGTACTTCCCGCCGCGGCCTTTTTGTCCCAAGTGCGCCAGCCGCAAGGTGAGCTGGTTCAAGGCCAGCGGCCGCGCAAAGCTCCACAGCTACGTGATCCACCACCGCCCGATGCCCGGCTTCAAGCCGCCGTACTCGATCGCGGTGGTCGAGCTGCAAGAGGGCCCGCGCATGATGACCAACATCATCAACTGCCCGCAGACACCCGAGGCGCTGCAGCTCGACATGCCGGTCGAGGTCGCCTTCACCAAGCTGAGCGACGAAATCTCGCTGCCCACATTCGAGCCGAGCGTGAGGTAACGCCACCATGAAACCGAAAACCGTTGCGATCGTGGGTGCGGCCGAGACCACCGAGCTCGGCGAGATCCCGAACGTTTCACAGCTCGAGCTGCACTGCGATGCGGCGCTCAACGCGCTGGCCGACTGCGGCTTGAAACCGACCGACATCGACGGCGTGGCCACGGCCGGAGAATCGCCGGTCGCGCTCGCTTATCACCTCGGCATCACGCCGACCTGGGCGGACGGCACGGGCGTGGGCGGTTGCTCGTTCATGCTGCACGTGCGGCACGCCGCAGCCGCGATCAACGAAGGCCTGTGCAACACCGTGCTGATCACCCACGGCGAGAGCGGCAAGAGCAACGTGGGCCGCGGTGGTTTCCGCGGCGGCGGCGGCGCCTCGCTCGCGGCGCAGTTCGAGATGCCGTACGGCCCGATGGGCCCGCCCACGCTCTTCACCGTGCCGGCGCTGCGTTACATGAAGAACTACGGCGTGAGCGAGGAGCAGCTCGCCATGGTCGCCGTCGTCCAGCGCGAGTGGGCGGGCAAGAACCCGCGCGCGTCGTACCGCGATCCCATCACGGTCAAAGACGTGCTCGACTCGAAGATGATCGCGTACCCCTTCCGCAAGCTGATGTGCTGCTTGGTCACGGACGGTGGCGGCGCGCTGATCCTGACGAGCGCATCGCGCGCCAAGGACTTTCCTCGCAAGCCCGTGTACATCATGGGCACGGGCGAGAGCGTGGAAACGCCGATGGTCAGCCAGATGGAAGACCTGACCAGCAGCAAGGCGTTCCGGGTCTCGGCGCGCAAGGCGTTCTCGGAAGCCGGCATCACGCCCCGCGACGTGGACCACCTGATGATCTACGACGCCTTCGCGCACCTCCCCCTCTACGGCCTCGAAGACATGGGCTTCTGCGACAAGGGCCAGGCCGCGAGCTTCATCTGGGAGCGCAACACCGCCCCGGGCGGCAAGCTGCCGCTCAACACCAACGGCGGCGGTCTGAGCTACATGCACTCGGGCATGTACGGCATGTACGCTCTGCAAGAGAGCGTGCGCCAGCTCCGCGGCATCGCCCCGGCGCAGGTGCCGAACGCCAAGATTTCGATCGCCCACGGCGTGGGTGGCATGTTCGCCGCCAGCGGCACGATCATTCTGACGAACCAAGAACCGTAGCAACGCCCCGCGCCACGATGCCAAGATAGCGCCAGGCAAGGGCGAGCTTGGCGCAAGAGCAGACAGACG
>JBIOJD010000274.1:0-5689 GCA_044450485.1 Polyangiales bacterium
AAGCGCAGGGCGGTCCAGACTTCGAGCTGTTCGTGGACTACGGCGCGCCTGGAGCCGAGCCGCGGGGCCCGGGTGACATCGTGGGACGCGATCTGCCTGTGCTGCCCGCGGCGGCTGGCGGCAACGCGCGCTCACGGATTCGCTTCGTCGGTGCGGAGAAGGCGCTAGAGGTCGCCCAAGGGCACGTCCGTCTCCGAGAAGCGTTGCCCACCGAGACCGCATCCATCTTTCGGGTCGACGGCGAGCTCGATCTCGTCCTGCCCAGCGACAACGGCCAGCGCAATGTCCACGGTCACTTCAACGCGCGCCTGGTCTGGGACCAGCGTTAAGCGACGATTCACGCGTCGGTCACTAGGTCCAGCGGAGGCTCCACAGGGTGGCGGCCAGCCAGCCGAAGCCGGCGATCACGAGCGTCGGAGTGCGAAGCAGCATGTCCACGGGCGAGCCGCCGGCGCGTTGAACGTGGGCCAGGCGAAGATAGTCGAGCACGCCGAACACCACGAACGGCAAAGCCGCGAATTTGCGCGTCGGCAGCAAGACGGGCGCCTCCATCGAATAGAGCGCGTAACCGATGATCGTCATTCCCGCAGAGATGCCGATCGCCTGGTCTAGAAAGCCTTCGTTGTAGCCTTGCAGGGCAGGGCGGTGCTCGGTGCCCGTGCCCTTGACCAGATCGGCACGCCGCTTGGCGAGCGCGAGAAACAGCGCGAGCGCGTACGAGCACAACAGCAACCAGTTCGAGGGCTGCACCCCGAGCAGCGCGCAACCCAGCAGCGCGCGCAGCACGTACAGCCCGGCCAGGAGGAACACATCGAGCAGCGCGATGTGCTTGGCCCCCAGGCTGTACGCGCCGTTCACCAGCAGATAGAGGCCGAAGTACAGCAGCACTTCCGAGCTCGCGGTGGCGAACGCCAAGCCGGCACCGATGGATGCGAGCAGCAGCGACCAGACGTATGCGACGGGCTTCGAGATCCGACCCGACGCGATGGGACGGTGGCGCTTGTCTTCGTGCAAGCGGTCCCGCTCCGCGTCCTGCGCGTCGTTGAAGCCGTAGACGGCCGAGCTCGCCAGGCAAAACGACGCGAGGCCAAGCGCGAACGTCCCGAGGTGCAACTGCGCGCCGCTCGCGAGCGCGAATGGAACCGGCAAGAACACGAAGACGTTCTTGATCCAGTGAGTCGGTCTGGACAGCTGGATCAGATCGCGAAACATGGGCGCGTGGTGACGCGGAGGTCGGCCACCGTCGTACCACGGGAACTTGCTGCGCGCAGGAATTCTTCGCAGCCTCGTGCGCGCGCGATACCCTGTGTCCAGCGGTGCGCGCTTCGACACAACCCGCGAGCGCAGGAACGTTCGGCATGCCTGTCTGGCTCACCGCGGCGGTTGCGCTCGGGTGGTTGGCCGCGCCAGACGTCGGCTTTCGCGACTCGGGTGAGATCGGCGCTGCGGGCTTCGGGCTGGGCATCGCCCATCCCACCGGCTTTGCCGTGGATCTACTGCTGCTGCGTTTCGCATCGCTGGTGCCTCTGGGGCACATCGGTTGGCGGCAAAACGCGCTCGTTGGGCTCGAGGCCGCGACAGCCCTCGGGTTGCTCGCGGCGATTTGCGATCTGTCGGCCCGCAGGCTGGACGTGCACAGCCGAGAGTCGCGCGCCGCAGGAGCGCTGCTGGCCGCAATCGGCCTCGGCGCGTTTCGGACCTTCTTCGAGACCGCGGTCGCCGTCGAGGTTTACTCGCTGGCCGTGCTCGCGGTCTTGCTCGCGGCGTATGGCTGGGCGCGCGGCGGAGCCGCGAGAGGGCTGTGCATGCTGGTGCTCGGCTTCTCGCCCGGGCTGCACGTGAGCGCGGGGCTGCTCACCGCGCTGATCGCGCTCGCGGCCTTTGCGTGGCTCGGCCCTCGCTCGGGCTTCCGGTTCGCTTGGCCGCGTCTCTCGTTGATCGTTGCTGGAGCGCTGATCATCACGTATCTGCCGCTCGCTTCCATGCGCGACCCGCCGCTCGACTGGGGCGATCCACAGACGCCGTCTCGGATCCTTGCGCACCTGACCGCGGCCCGTATTCGCGGTGCGTATCAGCACGAGATGCTGTCTGCCGACCCGACTTCGTCGTTCGGGATCCTGGCTCAGCTGTGGGAGCTCTGGCCGCTGCTGCCACCCGCACTGCTCGCGCTCGTCATCGGGTGGTCTCGCAATCGGCTCGTGGTGTTGGCACCACTCGGTTTGCTCACGGCGGACCTTGCTTACGCCGCATTCATCAACCCGATGGGTGCAGAGGATCGTCAGGTCGGTCATGCCGCAGGCGCAGGCCTCGCTTTGCTCGCCGGTCTCGGCGTCGCGCTCGTGAGCGAGCGTTGTCAGCGGCCGGCGTTGCGAGTCGCGACGATGTGCGGCGCTGCCGCCCTCGCGCTGATCTCGCTCTGGCGGTTTCCGGTTGCCGAGCTTGGCGACGGATACGCGGCGGCCGAGCTCTTCGGCAGTGGGGGACCGCTCGCGGCTGTGCCGGCGCGCGCAATCTTGGTGTGCTCCACCGACGACGCATGTGCCGGCTCGCTCTTCGCGCTGTACGTGGAGCGCGTGAGGCCCGATGTCGACACCGCACCCGCGCAGCATCTGTGGGACCCGACGGTCGTGCGGCGCTTCAGCGCCGGAGTTGCTCGGGCCGAACCGCCGCCGCCGCAACGCGCAGCCGCTGCGGACCGGGAAGTGCGCGCGCTCGTCGCCGCAGGTGCGCCGCGGCCCGTCTTGTTCGAGAGCGCGGAGCCAGTGCGTAGAGCCGGTCGACCCGTGGCTCTGATGTCGAGCTCGCACGTGCCGTATCTCGTACAGAGTGCAACCGGTGCGTCGGTCGCGGGGCTGACCTCGCTCGATCGCTTGCGCCTGGCGCGCTTCGTCACGGGTCGACCGAGCTCGGACCGCGCCCGCACCGCGTGGTCGCAGGTCTATGGCACGCTCGGCGAGCAAGCGCTCGGCACTGCGCTCGGCGTGCAGGCGCTACGCGTCGCGACGCAGATCGCGCCGGCGCGTGCGGCTGCGTGGATCAATCTAGGTGTGGCGCTCGAAGCGACCGGAGACCTCGCGTCTGCGCTGCAGAGCGCGCAGCGTGCGATCGATCTCGCGCCGAGCAGACCCACTGCATGGGTCAACGCGACGCGGCTCGTGTTGCGGCTGCAAGGCCCTGACGCTGCCCGAAGGCTGCTCGACCTCGCGGCCCAAGCCGGCGTGCGCGACCCCAGGCTGCTCGAGATCGAGCGCACGCTGTGAGCGCTCACGGCAGCTCGAACGGAGCCCGTCGCCGCGCTTCTGCGGCCAGCGAAAGCAGCTCCGGCTTGCGCGTGGGCGTGTGCATGGCTCGCAGGTAGCACAGGGCCAGGCCCGGACGTCCTTCCGAGAACTGCACCGACGCCGCGTGCTCGAGCGCAGCGTCCGGGACCGGTGCGAGGTCGAGCGAGCGCCACAGCGGTAGCTCCGCGGCCCGCACGTAGCCCGCCGAGAGCATGCCCGCTGCGAGGGTACGAAGCGCGTCTCCGTCTTCGAGCGATGCGTAGTACTCGCGGGCGAGCTCGGGAGCCCGTGACGGCCGTAGCGAGCGAAGGCGCTCGTCGCGCAGCGCAACGGCTTGCAAGAGGGCAGCGTGACCGGCCTTGGACATCGGCTCGAGTCGCACCAGCGCGCGATAGGCGCGGATCGCTCCGTACAGGTCGCCCCGATCGCGACGCACCTCACCGAGCTTCATCCAGGCGTAGAACGCGTCGGGCTGGACGCTCGCGGCATGCCCCCACAGCCGCGGCTCGCTCCGCCATTCTCCCTGATACTGAACGCAGCGCAGGCAGAGCGCGAGCACCAGCGCTCCCCCGAGCGCGAGCCCTGCGCGCGGCACGAGCCGCTCGACCGCTGCGACGCACGCTCCGAGCCCGAAGCAGAGCCCGACGAGCGGCAGCGAGAGATAGCGATCTTGGAACGGGAAGTACATCGGCACGGCGTTGCTGACGGGCGTCAACAGCACCAAGAACGCGCCGAGGGCGAACAGCGTTCGACCGCTGCGACTGCGCCATGCGATGAAGGTCGCGACCGCCAACGCCAAGGCGATTGCAATCGACAGCACCGAGGCCGTGCCCGAGAACCGCGTCGTGTACATCGGCGAGGTCGCGCTCGGCCACAGCGCCGTGCCGAGCTGACGCGCCAACGTTGATAGCACGCGTGCCGGCGCCGCGACCGCGCCACCCGCTGTGGCTCGCACCATGGCTTCGCGTTGCCAGAGGCGCAGCACGATTGCGGAGAGCACCGCGGCGAGCCCTAGGCTCGGTACTTGTTGCAGGAGCGCGCGCCACGCGGGCCTGCGTCGGAGCGTCACGTCCGCGAGCCACAGCACCACGGGTAGCGGCAGGGCAGTGGTCTTTCCAAGCACGGCCAGCAGGTATGCGACCCGCGCGAGCCATGCGTGACGGTCTCCCCAACGCTCGCTGCGCAGATGCGCCAGCATGCACGCGCTCGAGAACAGCAGTGCGAGCACGTCCTTGCGGCCAGTCGCCCAGCTCACCGCCTCGACCTGCACGGGATGCAGCACACACGCACAGGTTGCGAGCGCGGCCTCCGCCACGCCGAGCCCGAGCGCCCCGAACACCCGCAGCAGCAGATTGCCCGCGATCATCCACAGCACGAGGCTCGTGGCGTGCACCCAGGCGGCGTTTGCCCCGACCCACGGCACATCGATCCAATACGAGAGCAAGTGCAGCGGGTGATACGCCTGAAAGTGAGGCTCGCCGAGGATGGAACGCAGCGCGTGCCACGATGGCGCGCGAACGTCGGGATTCTCGAGGATGAAGCGACCGTCGTCCCAGCTCGGGTGCAGCGGGTAGGGCACCGCGCGCAAGAAGGTGACGAGCGTCGCGAGCGACACCCAGAGATGGGCTCGCGCACCCGGCTCGCTCGTGCTGGGCGTTGCGGCGCTCGCCATGGCCGCGCACCATCCCGCGACCGCTCGCAGGTGTAAAGGCAGGGCTCGGAGCGGTGGGCTGCTAGAGCGAGTGTTGCGCGCCGGCGAACGCGAGAAAGTCCAGCAGGTCGTGGTGCAAGCGTGTCTCGACGTCGCCTTCGTCGGGCGCGCCGCGCAGTGCCGCACCTTCATCGGCCGCGTACTCGTAGCTGGTCGCGTCGAGCAACAGCACGAGGGCCGGACGGGTGTCGCCAGGGTCCGTGACCGAGAGCACGCGCAGCTGCCCGTCCGGGTCCGGCGGCGGTAGCACTTTGCCGTAGCGCGCGCGGTCGTTCGCGCTGACCCACTCGACCCCGACCGAGCTGTCGCCGACGCGCAGGTCGACCCGCAAGGGGTGGTGGTCCTGCAAGCTCACCTGCCAGCCGCGCTTGGCGTCGAGCCGCGCCTCGAGCAGCAGATCGCGAATGAGCGCAATGGCCTCGGTCTCGTCGAGCGACCTCATCTGAGAAGCGGACCGCGACGCGTTGCCAACGGCGGGCTTCTGTGGGGCGCCGCAGGCGCAGAGCAGCGATGCGACGACCGCGATTGCAAGGTGGGGCAGAGCGCTACGCATTTACTGCAGGGTCAGGGGATAGTGCACCAACATGTCCGGCCCGTTGAACGACCGGAACCGAATGCCCATGGCAGCCTTTCGCAGGCAGTCACCGGCTTCGCTCTGTGTGATGGCGCTCGGCCCCTCCAGATTCACTTTCGTGAC
>JBIOJD010000275.1:0-5662 GCA_044450485.1 Polyangiales bacterium
AGATTCAGCCGTCCGGGAATGCGCGCACGACAGTACGGACAATGGCTCGGCGGTCTCACCACCGACAGCCCGCGCGGCCAGCGGTAGATCGCCACGTTGAAGAAGCTCCCCCACGCGGCGCCAAACACGAACGCGACGACCGCGAGCAGGGCCTTCGGGACTTCGGACACGAGCACGTTCGAGATCACGCTGACTTTCCGGACGGCGGGGCGTCGGGGCTCCGCGCTTCGCCTAGGGTACAAGGCGCGGGCAGGCCGAGGCGAGAAGTCGTCGGTCGCGGGCAGCGCGATTCCACGGCTTGCCACGACCCGGGGCGAGCAGCAGTATTGCGCCCGCATCGAGCAACCGGCCGGAGGCCTCGTGAAAGCCGACAAGGGTCCGCGCGCTGCGCTCTCCACGGCCAAACGCATCGTCGTGAAGGTCGGCAGCCGCGCCATCATGCGGGACGGCAGCGTCGAGGCGCTGGCCGAGCAGATCGCCGCGCTCCGCGGCCGCGGTTGCACGGTCGTGCTGGTCTCGAGCGGGGCGGTCGGCATGGGCGCCAAGAAGCTCGGCCTGCGCAGCCGGCCCAAGGCGCTGCCGCAGCTTCAGGCGGTGGCTGCGATCGGCCAGCCGCGGTTGATCGCGGCTTACGAGCGGGCGCTCGACGCGCACGGAATCGCGGTGGCGCAAGTGTTGCTGACCCACGCCGAGCTCGCAGACCGCAAACGTTACCTGAACGCGCAGCGCGCGATGGACGCTCTGATCGCTCTGGGCGCGCTGCCGATCATCAACGAGAACGACACCGTCTCGACCGAGGAGATCGAGTTCGGCGACAACGACCAGCTCGCGGCGATGGTCGCGCCGCTGATCGGCGCCGACGTGCTGGTGCTGCTGACCGACGTCGAGGGCTTGCTCGACACGAACAAGCGGCGTGTGTCGCTGGTGGCGGACATCGCTGCGGTGCGCGAGCTGATCTGGGAGCAGAAGAGTGGCCTGAGCCTCGGTGGCATGGCCTCGAAGCTCACAGCGGCCGAGCGCGCGCTGCAGCGGGGATTGCCGGTGGTGATCGCCGCGGCCGCCGAGCCGTCCGCGCTCACGCGCATTCTCGACGGCGAAGACGTTGGCACGCTCTTTCTACCGGCTGGCAGCAAGCTCGCGAGCCGCAAGCACTGGATCGCCTACACGCTCAAGATGCGCGGGACGCTGGTGGTGGACGACGGTGCAGCGAAGGCGGTGTCCGAGCACAAGCGCAGCCTGCTGCCCGCCGGCATCACCGCGGTCCGGGGCCGCTTTCGCGCAGGCGATGCCGTGAGCATCGAGCGCGCCGATGGCACTGCGATCGCGCGCGGGCTCAGCCGCTACGACGCCCGCGACGTGCGCGTTTTGCTCGGTGCGCGTTCTCCCGAGATCCAGAGCCGCGTCGGGCACTACGAAGGCGACGAGGTCGTTCACCGCGACGATCTAGTGGTGCTTTGAGCGACGCCGCGGGCGCGGGGCGCGGCCCTGGGGTAGTATCGGCGCCAACCGAGGAGCACGCGTTTGGCTACGAAGAAGGACGGCGGCAAAGGCGCGACCAAGAAGCGCAAGCGGGCGGCGACGAGCAAGACCGAAGACGGGGCGGTGCGCGCGGGCAAGGCCGAGGCCGAGGCGCGGGCGCTCGCGCTCGCGATCGCGGCGGTGGCGCTCGAGCACAAGGCGCTCAACGTCGAGATCATCGACGTGCGCGGCAAGGTAGACTACTCGGATTACGTGGTGGTGATGAGCGGCCGCAGCGATCGCCAAGTCGCCGCGCTGGCGCGCAATCTGCAGCAAGCGCTCGAACAGCGGGGCCAGCGCTGCATCGGCGTCGAGGGCTTGCCGCACGCGAGCTGGCTGCTGATGGATTTCGGCGACGTGATCGTGCACATCTTCCACGAGGACACGCGCGGCTACTACGATCTCGAGACGCTGTGGATCGACGCGGCGCGGCTGTCGGTGGAGTGAGGCAGGCGCTGCGAGCTGGTGCGACGAGAAAGAGCGCATGCGCATCGCGATCGTGGCCGTCGGCAAGATCAAGCAAGCGGGGTTGCGCGCCGAGCTCGACGACTATCTCGGCCGCATCCGGCGCTACGCGAGCTGCGACGAGGTCGAGCTCAAGGACGCGCCCGACCGCGAGCTCGTGCCGCGCTTCGAGCGAGCGCTGAAGCCGCGCGCGACGCTGGTGGCGCTCGAGGTGGATGGGCGAGCGTTCGACAGCGCGGGGCTGGCGCGCTGGCTCGGCCGCCACGAGCAATCGGGCACCGAGCTGGCGTTTCTGGTAGGCGGTGCCTACGGCTTGCCCGAGACGGTCTCTAAACGCGCAGTGGAGCGGCTGTCGCTCTCCAAGCTCACGCTGCCTCACAGGCTTGCGCGGGTCGTGCTCGCGGAGCAGCTGTATCGAGCGTTCACGATCCTCCGCAACGAGCCGTACTCGCACTGACTGGCCGCAGTTGCTTGGCACATGTCTTGCGGAGGTCCGGTCGACAGCGGCGGTTCCCCGAGAGGCATCCCCCCCATGCCTCGGAGCCGCCGCTGTCCTTTACCCATATGATTTCGGGCAGTTGCCCCGATCGGAGTCGGCCATGCGCCGACCGACCCGAGATCCAAGAGTCTTTCTTGGCTGAAATTAGTCATTTCAAATTTGAAATCTGACCAATCCGGGCTCCCGAGGACCACCGCATTGCCAAGCGCATTTCGAAAGTGGATGCGCGTTTTTCGCAAATGAAACGCGCAGGGAGATTGGAGCTCCACTCGAGCTCGATTTCCCCGCAAATTGCTTCGTCCAGAACTGGCACACGCTTCGCACTACAGAGGGTCGATGAACTAGTGACTCCTAGAAGGCTACCCCCCCAGCCTTTGAGTCACGTCATCAGGCGGCCCGAGCTCCTGTCCCCCGGGAGCTGCGGGCCGCCGGTTTTTTGGCTCGAAGCAACGCTCGCGTCGGCGAGCCGGACACTCGCAACCTTGCGCGCCATGCGCCGATAGAGAGGCATGATCGCGCATGCCCTCGACGCGACCCTGCGCTTGCTCGCCCCGTCGCGCTGTCCGGGCTGCGATCTTCCCTTGGGCGCCGCCGCGCAGGAGGTGTTTTGCTCCGCGTGCGAGCCACTCCTCGAGCGAGCCTCTCAGCAGCCCCCGAGCCTGGGCGCCGCCGTCTACGTGTATGCGGGCCCGATGGCAGACGCGCTACGCCGCCTCAAGTACGCGCGTCGCACCGAGCTGGCGGCAGGGCTCGGGACGCTGCTTGCGGTCGCCGCCCGCGCGTACGCCGGTCAGGTCGATCGGGTGATGCCTTTGCCACTGCACCGCGCGCGGTTGCGCGAGCGCGGCTTCAACCAGAGCGCGTTGCTGGCGCGGCCGGTCGCGCGCGCGCTCGGGCTGCCACTCGACGTCTCGAGCTTGCGTCGCCTGCGGCTCACGCGCGACCAAGCGGGCCTCGCGCGTGCCGAGCGTGCCGAGAACGTTCTCGGTGCATTCGTCGTGCTCGGCAAGCCACGGCCCGAGCGCGTGCTGCTCATCGACGACGTGCGAACCACTGGCGCAACCCTGGCGTCGGCCGCATCGGCCTTGCTCGACCGCGGGTTTCGCGAAGTGCGGACACTGGCGCTCGCGCGCGCCGAAGGCTGAGCGCCGCACAACCGCATGCGACGGCGGCCGACAACTGGCTAACCGTTTGGGAGGTCACCATGTCGCGCGAGCTCGCCTGTTTGTTGTCGTCGATCGCGTTGTCGGGATGCTTTCGCGTCCCCCAACCCGAAGCCGCCATGCCCGAGCCCGCCGCGAGCCCAGATGGTTCGGTGAGCCAAGAGCTTTCCGCAGAGGGCACACTGGTTCGGCCGCCGACCGGCGCCGCATACGCAGGTCCCGAGCACGACGCGCAGGGTCCGAGCGATGCCGGCGCAGTCGGTTACGAGGCCAGCCTGGATGCGCGAGCAGACGCACCCACGCTCACGCCGGGTGAGCCCGACGTGGGCGGGGACGGGGGCGGCGCCGTTGCGATGGTGCCGATGTTTCGCCGCCCGAGTCGCAGAGGTGACGTCGTGATCACCGAGATCATGGTCAATCCAGAGGCCGTCTCCGACGCCGAGGGCGAGTGGTTCGAGCTCCACAATCCGAGCGCGAGCGACGGTCTCGATCTCTCTGGCTGCACGGTCGACGACGGCAGCCTCAAGCCGCATGTGCTGCCGACACCGTTGGCGTTGGCGCCCGGAGGCTTCCTGGCGGTCGGCCGCAGCATGCGGGTGGGCTTTGCGGCCGCCGCGCTGCTGACCTTCTCGCTGTCGAACACGGCCGACGTGCTCGCGCTCGCTTGCGACGGAACCGAGATCGATCGCGTGGCGTACGACGCGAGCTTTCCGCTCGCACCTGGCGTGAGCATGTCGCTCGATCCCGGCTGCAGCGATGCGAGCTGCAACGACCTCGGAAGCGCGTGGTGCCTGGGGCGCACGGCGTACGGCAGTGGGCTCGGCACCCCCGGGGCGCCCAATCCGCCCTGCGACGCCAGCGCCGACGGCGATGCCGGCGCAGGCTAGCGCGGCTTCTCCCGCGCTCGGCCGCGTGCCACTCTTCGCGGGTGAAGCGCGGCCCCTACGACCGCATCCCAGACGTGCGCGACGGGCTCAGCCGGCTCGAGCGGATAGTGCTCGTGACGTTGCGCGAAGCGCAGGCGGAGCTGGGCGATCGAAACGTGCCGACCGCGATGCTCTACGGGCGCGTGGTCGAGCGCATCGACGTCGACGTGCAGGAGTTTCAGCGCGTGCTCACGCGCCTGATCGGCCGCTGAGGGACCGTGGCGAAGAGCGCCAAGCAGGTCAAGGCCACTCGCATCGGTGTGATTCTCGATGCGCTTCATCCCACGACGCCGATTCCGCTCGAGCACCAGGACCCGTTCACATTGCTCGTGGCCGTGATGCTCAGCGCGCAGACCACCGACAAGAAGGTCAACGAGGTCACGCCCGAGCTGTTCGCGCGCGCGCCCACGCCCGAGCGCATGGCGGAGCTACCCGCCGAGGTCATCGCGGGTCTCATCCGCACCCTGGGTCTCGCTCCGACCAAGGCCCGCAACCTCAAGGCTATGGCGCAACGGTTGGTCGCGCACCACGAAGGAGAGGTCCCGAGCGACGAGGCCGCGCTCGAAGCGCTGCCCGGCGTGGGGCACAAGACCGCATCGGTCGTGCGCGCGCAAGCCTTTGGCTTGCCGGCATTTCCGGTGGATACCCACATCCATCGGCTGGCCGCGCGCTGGGGGCTGTCGTCGGGCAAGAACGTGGAGAGCACCGAGCGCGACCTCAAGCGCCTGTATGACGAACGCGAGTGGTCACGCAGGCACCTCCAGCTCATCTACTTCGGTCGCGAGCACTGTCCCGCACGTGGTCACGAGCCGAGCCGCTGTCCGATCTGCAGTTGGGCCGCGCCGCGTCGGTCGCGCTCTGCGCCGAGGCGCGTCCACAATCGCGCGCAAGCGGCTGGCAGCCGGTCCCAGAAGTTGTAGAAAGCGTCTTGCCATGCGCTACCAATGCGTCCACTGCGATCACGAGTGCGAGCTCGAGCAAGGTGCCGAGCAGCGTTGTCCCAAGTGCATGCGCGTGCACGGGCTCCGCAAGCTCGACGATGCGGAGAAGCCGGCCGCTGCCGTGGCCAAGCCCGCTGCGCGCTCGCGGCT
>JBIOJD010000276.1:0-5619 GCA_044450485.1 Polyangiales bacterium
CCGCTTGCTGAGCTGGCGCAGCAGGTGGTTGAGGTCGTAGCCCTCGACGTAGGCCATCGCGATGAACAGACGGCCGCACTCGCGACCGAGGTCGATCACCTGCACGACGTTGCCGTGGCTCAGGCGCGCCGCGAGCTTGGCTTCGCGCACCAGCATCCGCGCGAAGCTGGGATCGCTCGACAACTCGGGCAGCACTTCTTTGATCACGATGCGACGGCTGCCGCCGAGCTCGTTGCGCGATCGCGCGAGGAAGATCTCGGCCATGCCGCCGCGACCGATCCGATCGAAGAGCAGGTATGGGCCGAACGCGCGCGGAAGCGCGATCGCGCCCGTGTCGGGTCCACCCTCTGCCTCCAGCCGCGCTACCATCGAGGCAGATATTTATGCACGGAGCGCATGCCGTAGGCAATAGCACCCACGCATTCTCGCAGGCCCGAGCCGGCCTCACTGCGCCGCGTCGGCCGATGCGGGCGCGCGTTCGAGCACGATCTGGTCGCCTTGGCCACGCGCAACCACAGCGTCGCCCGCGCGCAGCTCGCCGCTCAACACGCGGCGCGCCAGCGCGGCTTCCAGCAAGCGACCGACGGTGCGTCGCATCGGCCGCGCCCCGAGCGCGGGATCGAAGCCGCCGGCCGCGATCAGCGCATCGATCGCGCTCGACTCGATCTCGACTTCGATGGCGTGCTCGCGCCGCATCAGCTCCGCGACGCCCAGACACATGCGCGAGGCGATGCGAGCCACGGCCTCGCGCGCCAGCGGCTCGAAGTACAGTGGCTCGTCGATGCGGTTCCACAGCTCGGGAGGCAGCGCCCGCCGCGCCGCCTCGAGCGTGCGCCTGCGAAGCTTGCCGGTTTCGGCCTCGACGCTCGCGGCAAATCCCACGCGATTGCGCTCCTCGGCTGCGTCGGCGCCGAGGTTCGACGTCATCACGATCACCGTGTTCGTGAAGTCCGCGCGGCGGCCGCGACTGTCGGTCAGGCGCCCCTCGTCGAGCAGCGGCAAGAGCGCGAGCAAGACATCGCGATGCGCCTTCTCGACCTCGTCGAACAGCACGAGCTGATAGGGCCGCCGGCGCACTGCCTCGGTGAGCTGGCCGCCATCCTCGTGGCCCACATAGCCCGGAGGCGAGCCGATCAGGCGGGCCACCGCATGCGGCTCGGAGAGCTCGCTCATGTCGATGCGCGTGATCTCGCTCGCCGGAAACATCAGCTCGGCGATCGCCTTGGCCATCTCGGTCTTGCCCACGCCCGTCTGGCCCAGGAACAAGAACGTGCCGAGCGGTCGCGCCCCGCGGAAGCCCGCCGCACCCTTGCGCAACGCATCCGCGATCGCGGCGGTCGCTCGTGGCTGACCGATCACGCGATGCTCGAGCTCGGCCTCGAGCGCAAGCAGCGTCTCCCCGTCGCGCTGCAGCAAGCGCTCGAGCGGCACCGCGCACGAGGCCGACACGACCTCTGCGATCGCGCGGAGGTCCACACGCGCTTCGCCGCGCCGCCGCACCCGCGCGGCGGCCTGGTCGATCACTGCGATCGCCTTGTCGGGAAGATTGCGCTCGCTCATGAAACGCACGCTCAGCTCGACCGCGGCCTCGAGCGCGGCCGGCTCGTAACGCACGCCGTGATGGCGCTCGTACTCGGGCGCGAGGCCGCGCAAGATCGCGAGCGCCGCCTCCACGGAGGGCTCATCCACGTCGATGCGGGTGAAGCGTCGCGCGAGCGCCGCGTCGCGCTCGAAGATCCGGCGATACTCCGCGTCGGTGGTCGCGCCGATGCACGGCACCGCGCCCTCCGCCAACGCAGCCTTGAGCCCGTGTGCCATGCTGTCGGCGCCGTCATCGGCGGAGACCACGCCGTGGATCTCGTCGATGAACACGATGACGCGGCCCTCGGTCGCCGCGATCTCTTGCACGAGACCTTGCACGCGCTCGGAGAGCGCGCCTCGCACGCCGGTACCCGCGAGCAGCGCGGAGGCCGAGAGCTCGATCAGCACGCGGCCGCCGAGGCCAGGCGCCGCTCCGGTCGCCAGAGCCACGGCCACGCCCTGCGCCACAGCCGTCTTGCCCACGCCCGGCGGTCCGACGAGGATCGGGTTGTTGGCACGCCGACGCGCCAAGACGTCGAGCACCTTCTCGATCTCCGCGTCGCGACCCACGACCGGATCGATGCGCCCACGCGCGGCCTCGGCACACAGATCGCGACCGAGCGAAGCGAGCAGCGGAAAGCGTTCCGGGTCGAGACTGAAGGCGGAGCTGGTCTTGTGCGCCGCTGCGCGTGTCTGACTGGCTTGCGCGGCGCGGCGTGGCAACGGCTTCTGTGCCTGAACGGGTGCCTCGACCAGCGGCTCGGCCCGAGGCTCGACCTCGACGACGGGGCGCGCGCGTCGCGACTCGGTCTCGGCCGCCAGGCGCTGCTGCTGGGAGAGCGCGCGACCCGGACGCGTCGATCTCGCACCGCGCGCGTCCCGCGAGGCCGCCGCGCCGCCGTGCGCGTGCGCGGCTCGCGATCGGCCGTCACTCACGGCGTCCACCTCACCGAGCGCCAGCCGCGCATCGCGCTGCAGGGAGGGGAGCGCGACGCGCAGCCGCTCGAGCACCCGATACGCCGCCGAGCGCGGCTCGCGGCTCAGCGCAACCAATAGGTGCAGCCCCGAAGCGCGCCCGTTTCGTGCCGCAGCTGCCTTGTCGGCGCGCTCGAGCACGAGCGCCAGGATGCTCGGGTTCTCTTCGCAATCGCGCGCGATGGCTTCGATCAAGGCGGGCTCGGCCACGCCGTGCTGGCCGAGCAGCGAGCCGATCGGCGTGCGCTGGTAGAGCGCGAGCAGCAAATGCGAGGTGGTGAGCGGTTGCGCCCGCCTGCGGGCGAGTCGTTCCGACTGCGACAACAGCCCCTTGAGCCCAGACGCCATGATCCTCGGATAACAACCCGCACCGCGCTCGCCAAGTTTTCGGCGTTTTCGGGCGGCCGCACCCTCGTCCGCCACCTCCGTTTGCTGCTACACCTCGCGGACATGAGCCGGCACGTCCAAGCGCTGGTCGAGCAGGTCGAGGCCGGGCAGCTGCCCGCGGTGGCCGTGCTCGCTGGGGGCGAGCGCTTCTTCGTTGATCGCGCGCTTGCGGCGCTGCGCCGCGCGGCCCTCGGCGAAGGCCCGAGCGGCTGGAACGAGGACGTGTTCGAGGGCAAGGCCACCTCAGGAAGCCGCGTGGTGGACGCTGCCAAGACGCTGCCCATGCTGGCGAGCCATCGCCTGGTGCTGGTGCGCGACGCCGACGCGCTCGCGGCCCCCGAGCTCGACAAGCTCGCCGATTACATCGAGGCACCCTCGCCTTCGAGCTGCGTCGTGCTCGTGGCCGAAAAGCTCGACGGCCGGACGAAGCTCGCCAAGCGCGCGACCAAGCTCGGCCTGCTGTGGGAAGCGGCGCCGCTCAAGCTCGGAGATCTGCGCAGATTCGTGGACGGCGAGGCCAAGCGCAGGGGCGCGCGGCTCGCTGCCGACGCCGCAGGCGCGTTGATCGATGCGGTCGGCAACGACCTGCCAGCGCTCGACGACGCGCTCGAGCGTCTCTCGCTCTACGTCGGCGAAGGCAACACGATCGGGGTCGACGCTGTCGATGCCTGCGTGGCCAAGCTCCGGGTCGAGTCGATCTGGGCGCTGGTGGACGCGGTCGGCATGCGCGACCGCAGGACCGCGCTCGCGGCCGCAGCCTCTCTGCTGGGCGAGCGGGAACCGCCGCTGCGCATTCTCGCCATGGTCGCGCGTCAGCTCCGCATCGTCGGCCGCATGCAGGCCGGGCTCGCCGCCGGGCTCCTGGCACAAGACGCCGCGCGCGAAGCGGGCGCGCCGCCGTTCAAGGCACAAGAGCTGGCCGCGGCCGCGAAGCGCATGCCCCCACGGGTATTGTCGCGCGCGTTCGCAGTGCTGGCCGAGACCGACCTCGCGTTGAAGGGTAGCAAGCAGCCGCCGGACCTGGTGCTCGAAGGCGCAATCCTCACGCTCACGGCGCGCTCCTAGGACACCCGACCTCCTCGCGGTCCGGAGCATCGCTGGCGTCTCGATCACTGGACGGCTTCTGGGGGTCGGGGTTCGGGAGCGGGCCGGGCAGCTTGCACTTGTGGCGGTTGCGAATCACCAGCAGCCTTTTCCCACGCCACGCAAGCTGCCCTCGCAGGAGCGCGCCAAGCGGGTCGTGGTTCGGATGCGCTCGGCACGCTCCTACGCCCGCTCCCGAACCCCGACCCCCAGAAGCCTGCGTTCGCGTGTCCGTCGAGTGTGGCGCCGGCCGAGGCTGGCCCGGTCTGCGCAGCCCAGCTGCGCGCTCGGACAGAAGCCAACCGACAGCTGCGTCCGGCTCCGCTCGACTTCGACCTTTGCTGGTAACCTCGCGGTCCATGCCAAACGGCACCAAGTACGCGCTCGCGCTGTTGCCCAATGTGGGCCGGCGTGGAGAACACAATGACGCTCAACAGCTCACACCTGACATGACAACGTGGGTCGGATCGCTCTCCGACGTCATCGAACCGAGTGAGCTCGAACACTGGAAAGAGTGGCTTGGAAGCCTCCAATGGGAACAGCACACCCGGGGCCGTCGCATGGTTCTCGTCACGATGCCTTCCGAGCGTCCCGAGGTCATCGACCATGAGAACGACCAACTCCGAAACCGAATCGCACGCGCTTGGTACGGCCTTCTACTCGCTGCTCCGCTACACCCAGTACAGGGAGAAGCTCGCTGTGTCACCGGCGAGGTCCAAAGCCTGGATCCCGCGCCGCGACTGCACTCGATTCGTGACGAAGGTGGCTTTGGAAAGGCGTCCCGACCGCTCTACGCCTCCAGTGAAGGTTTCACCAGTAACTCTCCATGGCGCACCCCCGATCTGTGGTTCGATCGATGGGTCTACTGGACGTCGATCGTCGATCAAGCTTTCGCAGTCGGGCTCCCCGACATCATCGATGTAGCCCTCTTCGCATTCCGGATGGCGCTTGGACGCGGGCGCTTAGAGTTCAGCATTCCTGAGTTCATCCGTACTGCGGAGTGCATTTTAGCGGTGCCCGCGCAGAACGGTGGGCGCAAGGTCTTCGCCCAACGCGCTCTCCAGATCGCACCGGATCTTGGCCAACATTGGTACATCGACACGAAAACCCTGCGCGAGCGATTCCAAGCCCTTTACCAGCATCGAAGTGACTGCGTGCACGGAAAGGTCCCGTTCGCAGTGCTCAGACAGCAAGGCAAGGAGGGTGTTGAAGAGGCCTCGCGCCTGGAGTTTCTAGCCGAGGCGCTCGCGAGAGAAGCACTGCGCCACGCCTTGAGCGATCCGACCAAGTTTCCGTTGTTCGATGATCGCAATACCCTGGAGGACGCCTGGGCGAACAGGCAGTATCCGTAGCAGACACGGCCGTGTGCCGTACCGCGTTGCCCTACGACGCCAAGCACGATCTGGTCATCCTGCGCGGCGGCCCGTCGCGCGTGTCTGTCCTGCCCCTACGCAGGCTTCTGGGGGTCGGGGTTCGGGAGCGGGCGTAGGAGCGTGCCGAGCGCATCCGAACCACAACTCGCTTGGCACGCTCCTGCGAGGGCAGCTTGCGTGGCGTGGGAAAAGGCTCGTGATGGTTCGCGACCGCCACAAG
>JBIOJD010000277.1:0-5540 GCA_044450485.1 Polyangiales bacterium
CTTCGAGCGTGACCTCGAAGCGCGTGCCCAGCACCACCACCTCGAAGCCCGGTGTCTTCACGGTGAAGCGCTCGTGCGCGCTCGGGTCGACGTCGGCGAGCACGCTGCCGCGCGAAAGCCAGAGCGTGCGCTGCCCGCGATCCCAGCGCGCTTCGGTGCCGGGCCGCAGCTCGACTTCGGCGTGCGCCAGAATTACGGTCGCACCCTCGGGTGCGTGAAGCACACCATCCTCGGGTTGCGGTGCCGATGACGCAGCCACGTGCTCGCCGTCGGGGTCGGGCTCTTCGTCCTCTGGTCCGCTCACAGGGCTTGCCGCAGCGACCGGTGCGCCCGCCCCAGCGCCGCTCTTCGCGGGCTTTGCGGCCAGCGTCGGGCGTGCAGCATTCGGCCGCGCCGACTGTGCCCACAGCCCGAGCGCGACGGCCGCGGCGAGCGCGCCGCCGAGCGCCAGCACCTGCAGCCCGCTGACGCGTCTGCGCGCTCCATGCTCGACGCGCGCCGGCGCCAGCGCCGCCGCGATGAGGCGCTCGCGAGCCGCAAGCGTGAGCGCGACATCCGATTCGTGCGAGAGCGCTCGCAACCCGCCGAGCAAGCTCGCGTCGGCGCTGCAGCGCTCACAGCCTGCGAGGTGCTCTTCGAGCCGCAGCGCCTGCGCCGCCGTCAGTCCGGCCGCGCGCTGCTCGAGCAGCAAGCCCGCGTGCATGCAAGCGAGCCGCGTCATCGCGTCACCTCCTGCATCAGCCCGCGCAGCAGCGGATCCCGTGCCGCGCGCTTGAGCAGCTCGCGCCTGGCCCAGAACACACGCGACTTGGTGGCCGCGAGGCTCGCGCCTGTGAGCGCGGCGACTTCTTCGAGCGGGTGGCCCTCGAACACATGCAGCACGAATGCCACGCGCTTCTTCGCGCCCAGCGCCAGCAAGTGAGCGTTCAGGCGCTCGAGCTTGCGCCGCGCGTCGAGCTCTCCTTCGGCGCGCGTGTGATCGGACTTCGGGTCCGCGCTGTCTTCGAGGCCGGCAAGCTGGCCACGGTGTCGATACGATGCGCTGCGCAGGCGCTCTTGGGCCGTGCGTATGGCGATGCGCGCAAGCCACGTCCGCACCTGCGCTTCCCCCCGGAAGCGCGGGAAAGCCGAGATCGCGGCCGCGAACGTGCTCTGCAGGACGTCCTCCACCTCGAACGCGGAGCCGCCGACCCGGCCGAGCAGGCGTTCGAGGTAGGGCGCATGGGCGAGAAACACCGCGCGCATCGCATCCCGGTCACCGCGGCGGCAGGCCTCGACGAGATCGAGCTCCTCGGGCGGCGGATCGGGCCTGATGTGTCGTAACTCG
Organism: Polyangiales bacterium; assembly: GCA_044450485.1. Lineage (GTDB taxonomy): Bacteria > Myxococcota_A > Polyangia > Polyangiales > JAFGIB01 > CAVZVA01. The sequence continues at coordinate 1,328 of JBIOJD010000277.1, forward strand.
CCCACGGCGGTCTGTGCTGGCACCCTCATGACAATTGTGGGCGCTGCCGTGGCTTGGTTGAAGGGAAAATCGAGAGAAAAACGCGCAATCAGCCTGATCGTGGGCCTTTGCTCGGCGTTCGTGTGCGCCGGGCCGGCCAGTGCCGAGCAGCCGGCCAGTGCCCAGCAGAAGGTGTTGCTCCTGCTCGACCCAACCGCTGTCCGGCCGGGGCTGCTCGCCGCCCTACGGATCCAGCTCTCGGGCGTGGCCGAGGTCGAGCCGCTCACGATGGAACGCGGCGGGAGCGTGCCCGCGCGCATCGCTCTGGCCACGGAGCTTTCGCTGCGCGAGCACGCTTTGCTCGCGGTGTGGACCGTGGGGCCCGCGCTCGACGAGGACGCGAGCGATGTCGTGCTGTACCTCGTGGGCCAACGCGAAAGACGCGCGCTGGTCGAGGTCGTGCGCGTTCCGGGCGGCGAGGGACCGGACCTCGATCGCACGCTCGCGCTCAAAGTTCGCGTCGCGCTCGACGAGCTCGAACGCAGCGGCGCGGCTTCGCCCGGCGGAGTCATGCTCGCCCCGCCATCTCCCGAGGGCCCGAAGAGCTGGGGCGCCCTGTTCGGCGCAGGCGCCATCGTCGGCCCGCAAACGGGCGCCGCGGTGGGTCAATGGGGTGCGCACCTTCGCGCGGGCCCCTCGCTGCTCGTTACACCGTTTCGGCTCTCGTTGGAGCTTGCGCTCGCTTGGTTTCCTGCGCTGCGCATCGAAAGCGCCGGGGACAGCGTTCGGGTGAGCGAGCTGGCACCCGGGCTGGCGCTGCACGCGCAGGTGCGTCAAGCGGCGCTCTGGCTCGGCCTGCGCAGCGGCGTGGCGCTCGTGTGGGTGCAAGCTTCGGGTCGCTCGCGCAGCGGTACGCAGGGTCAGGGCAGCGAGCAGCTCGCGGTGCTCGAGAACGGCGTAGATGTGGAGCTTCCGATTGCGCGCGGGCTCGGCGTGGAGCTCGAGCTGCTCGCCCAAACATGGCTCGACCGACAGCGCTTCGCCGTCAACGGCAGGGAAATCGCAGACCTCGGTCGGCTGCGGCCGCTCGCCCGCCTCACGTTGACCTGGGCCGTGCCCGCTATGCAGTGAGGGCGCAGCACTTTTCTTCAACCCGCTTCACGGCTAGCGCATCCATGGGGGTATGCACTGGTTTGACCGGCAATTTGCGGCATTTCTTGTCGTGTCGATCGCCGGCTGTGCCAGCAGCCACACATCTCCCTACCCGTACGAGCCTGCCACGACCCACGTGATCGGCGCGTCCGACACCACAGTTGGTAAGTCTGGCGGGGCCGGCAGTGGATCGCTGGGGGGCACGTCCTCGACCCAAGTCGGCGTGGCCGGGAAAGCACCAGTCGAGACTTTCACCACCGCCACGCCGAGCGGCAGCGCGTGCTTGCAGGTCAAGGATCAGTGCATCAAGCCGGAGAAGGACTGCGGCGCAGATGCCACCGCCGACGTGATCGTGGACGCGAGCGGCGCGGTGCTCTCCACCATCTGCTACCCGAACCGAGATTACAACGTGGTCGTCGTCGGAGACGCGGCGGTCCCAACGGCACCGCTCCAGAACAACTCCGTCATCGTGCTCGACGACAAGGCCGACGGCGTGGACGTCACGGGCGACGTGACGATCACCGGCAACAACGTGATCGTCTACGGCTACGGTCCCAACGTGTCGGAGATCGGTGGCAATCTCAGCATCGACAAGAACAACGCGATCGTGCGCGGCGTGACTATCGACGGAAACGTATCGATCAGCAAGAACAACGCGTCGCTCGTCGACTGCGTGATCAAGGGCGACCTGACCATCACCGGCAACAACGTGACCCTCGCGCTGTGCGAGATCTGGGGCAACGTCGCGATCGAAGGCAACAACGCCGTGTTCGTGTCGAATCTGGTGCTCGGCGATCAGCCGATCTCCGGCATGAACCTGCGCTGCAACGACAACCACCACTTCGCGGATGCGAACATGGACGGGGTGTTCCAGCCGGCCGAAGTCACGACCCCGATCGAGTGTGGCTCCAAGGCGGCAGGCACACAGAGCACTCCGGGCAAGAAGCCTTGACGCTGGCCCCGTTCACGATGCGATCGACCAGGAGCGAATCGATGCAGCGCATTCATGGAACTCATCACTCAGTGTTGCTCGGCGCGGTTCTCGGCATGCTGGCTTGCTCCAGCACCCACAGACCGGGCAAGGGCAACGCACCTCTGGACGGTGGCGCCGACAGCGGCTCGTCGGCGGGTGCCACCCTCGGCAAGGGCGGCAGTGGGGCCAGTAGTTCCGGCAAGGGCGGTTCTGGCGGCTCGCGTGGCTCCAATGGCGGGACGAGCGGCGGCAATGGCGGTGACGACGGCGGCTCGTTGCCGTCCGGTCAGAATTGTGGCCGCTACGGCGACTCGTGCACGGCGTCGGGCGACTGCTGCTCGGGCTCGTGCGATGCGGCGAGCCACTCCTGTCTGTCGAGCGTGAGCAGCTGCGCCGGGGCCGGCGCGGCGTGCATGGTGGCAACCGACTGTTGCAACCTCGCTTGTGGCAGCGGCGGGAAGTGCGGCACAGGCGCATGCGTTTCCGATGGCCAGACGTGTGCTGCCGACGGCGACTGTTGCGGCCAATCCTGCGTCTCCGGCAAGTGCCAGGCTCTGAGCGCGAGCTGCAAGACCGCGGGGAACACCTGTGGAGCAGGCAGCGAGTGCTGCTCGACGCTGTGCACGAGCGGACAGTGCGAGCTCGGGGCGTCGTTCTGCATTCAGCAAGGGGACATTTGCGCGCGCGCAGCGGACTGTTGCTCGGGCACTTGCGCCATCGCCTCTGGCAAGACCGTGGGCACCTGCGGCGCGCCGCCGTCGGGCCCCTCGTTCTGCAGCGGCGGTGTCGACGGCAATGTCTGCGGCGCGTGCAACGAGTGCTGCAGCCGCCTGTGCGCGCCTTACGGGGCGAGCGGCGTGAACGTGTGCCAGCCCGCGAGCGGATGTCACGTCACGGGCGACCTGTGCCGCAAAGACACCGATTGCTGCGGCGCCGCCGGCACCGGCCTGCCCGGCGATGGGCACGTCACCTGCGACAAGGCAGCAGGCAGCGATCTCGGGATCTGCAGAAACCCGATGGCATGCAACCCGCAGGGTAACGTCTGCCACTACAAGAATTACATGTGTGACATTTCCTCGGCCCGCGCGGATTGCTGCGGCGGTCTCGGTGCCAAGGGAGGCGTCTGCCAGCTCGACCCGCTGGGCGTGCCGCGCTGCAATGGTCTTGGAGATACCTGTCTGAATGCAGGCAACGTCTGTGCCTCGGCCGACGACTGCTGCAACAACGCGCCGTGCGTGCCCGACGCACAGGGCCTCTTGCACTGCTATGGGCCACCGCCTGGCGGCCCGAACTGCGTGGCCACAGGCGGTCCGTGCACGATCGCCGGTGACTGCTGCCCGGGCAGCAGCTGCATCCATCCCCTCGGCTCGACCTCCGGCACGTGCGGCATGACCCAGCCGCCGCCGGGCACCGGCGGGACTGGCGGTGGAACTGGTGGAACCGGGGCCGGTGGGAGCGGTGGTGGCGGCACAGGCGGCGGGACGCCGACATGCTCGCAATATGGACAGACATGCACTCAAACAAGCGACTGCTGCAACAACGTGCCGTGCACCCAAGGTATCTGCAGAGTTCAAATCGGGTAGCGGTAGCGCGCTGGCTCGCCTTCGCGCTTGCGCTCGGCTTCGGTTGCAGCAGCTCCCGAAGCGGGCCGGGCGGGGCCAATGGGCAACTGGGTGACGGGGGAAACCCGTTTGCCAACGTCTCCACGTCCAAGAACGGTGCGCTGAAGGGCAAGGCCGACGGCGGCGGTAGCGACGGCGCTGCCAGCGGCCTGGTGCAGCTCACCAAGACCTGCGGTGCCTCGCAGTTCGGCGCTACGCCGGCTCAGGTGAACGTGCTGCTCGTGATCGACAAGTCCGGCAGCATGATGGAGATGCCCAAGGGCTTCGACACCGACAAGTGGTCGGCGATGAAGATGTCCTTGGCCTCGTCGCTACAGGCCGTGGAAGACAAGATGTGGCTCGGGCTCGAGCTGTTCCCGCACGCGCACTGCGAGCTGCCCTCGGGCTCGGACATGGACGTGGACATACAGGCGGGCGCCACGGCGCTGCCGTTGGTGACGATGGCGCTCGATGCCGCGATGGCTGAGGGGGGCACACCGACCGCGGC
>JBIOJD010000278.1:0-5529 GCA_044450485.1 Polyangiales bacterium
GCTTGTGGGTCGAGATCTCGACACGCTGCGCGCAGTTCTAGGTGATGCTCCCGGTCACGCGCTGATCGTGTGCGACCTCGAACATGTCGAGCAGTCAGAGGCCTGCGTGCAACGCGCGGCCGCCGCGCTGTCGGGGCTCGACGCATTCGTGAGCTGCGCCGGGATCGCGGAGCACGCGGCGATCACGACCATCACGAGCGAGTCCCTCGAACGCCAGCTCAGGGTCAACTTCACGACGCCGTTCATGATTGCGCAGCGCGCGGCCGAGCACATCGCCGCGGCCGGGGGCGGCGCGATGCTGTTCGTGGCGAGCACGCTCGGTCTCGCGCAGGCCGAGACGACCGCGGCGTATGCGGCGAGCAAAGCCGCCCTGATCTCGGCCACGCGCTCGCTCGCGCTCGAGCTCGGCCCGCGCGCGATCCGCGTGAACGCAGTTGCGCCCGGTGTGGTCGACACCGGCATGGTGCGCGCCCTTCGACTTCGGCCGGGCCAGAGCGCACCCACAGGGGCCGACCTGGAGGTCGCCGTGCGCGCGCAGCTCGAAGCGCTGCGCAAGCTACACCCGCTGGGGCGATTGGGCCGCCCGGAGGATGTGGCCGAAACCGCCATGTATTTGCTGCGGGCGCCGTTCGTGACAGGTGCGGTCGTGAATGTGGACGGCGGACTGCTCCTCGGCGGCGGCGGGGCGTGAAGACCGCGGGCCGCAGGGCCGTCTCTTGGGTGTAAGCGCGGTCTCGTGATAGGAATTCACCCAACGCGCCGCTGCTTCAACACGGAATCCAGTCATGAAACGCGTGTCTCTCCTGGTGATGGGTCTCTTGCTCGGCGCGGGCGCCGCGCCGGCCTTCGCGCAAGGCGCTCCTGGGCTCGCGCTGACCGCCGAGCTCCGTCAAGGCGAGATCGACTCGAAGCTGCTGCCCCATCCGGGCACGAGCGCGCAGCTCGGCCGTGCGGTCGCGCTGGTGAACGCGTCGGCGGCGGATGTCACCGCCGTGCTTCAAGACTACGCGCGCTATCAGACGTTTCTGCCGAACTTCCAGGCGTCGCGCGTGCTGTCGCAGCGCGGCGCTTCTGCCCTGGTCTACCTGCAAGTCAGCATCCTGCACGGCGCGGCGACGATCTGGGTCGAGGTCAAGCTGCAGCCGCGTGAAGCCGACGGCGGCAAGCGCGTGATTGAGGCCAAGATGCTCAAGGGCAACGTCAGCCGGTTCGAGGCATCGTGGGAGGTCACCCCGGTCGACGCGCAGCACACGCTGGTCGCGTTTCAGATCTTCGTCGACCCCGACATGCCGGTGCCCACGAGCTTGGTCGACCACGAGAACCAGAAGAACGCGCGCAAGGCGTTGGCCGCGCTGCGCGACTTGATGGATCAGCGCAAGGGTCGCATCAAGGCTTGATGCGCGCGTCGGCGGTCTCTACTGCTGCCTGCGCTGCCGCTGGGCGATCATCTCCATCACGCCTGCGCTCGCGCCGGTTGCCTGCGCTTGCTGGAGCTTCTCCACGGCTTCGCTGCCGAGCCGCTCCTCCATCATCTTCCGGACCATCGGCGTGATCGTGTAGCCCTCTGGCATCGGAGGTGCCTTGTTCTCGCGCCGCGCCAGCGCCGTATCGACGACTTTGGCGAGCCGCTGGCGTTTGCTTTCGACCGCCTTCTCGTCGCGATCCTTGAACTCGGGCATGACCTCTTTGCCGAAGAGCTCGAGCGACTCCATGATGTGCTCGTGCTTGTTGCGGCCGGATTGGGTAACGAAGATGATTTGGTCTACTCCCGCTTCTTCGTAGCGCCGCAGGTACTTGCGGAGCTGGTCCGGGGTGCCGACCGCGCCGCGCAGGCCCTGCGTGTTGCCCGCGGCGATCTTCGCGCCGAGCCGTTCCTGTTCGAGCGCGATCGCGACCTCGGGTGAGTAGCCCATCTCCGCGCGCTTCTCCTGGAACTCGCGCCAGACGTCGGTCTGCCCCGGCACGTGCTTGCCGAACACGTAGTAGTGCGCGAGCGAGTAGCCGAAGAAATTTGCGCCTTCGAGGCCGCGCGCGATCGCTTCGCCCTCGTTTTTGTGCACCATCATGGGCGACACACAGGCCAGCTGCGGGTTGACCGCGAGGCCGATGGGCTTGCACTCCTCGGCCATGACCTTCTCGTAGTCGCGCACCCAGCCCTGGGCCTCTTCGGGATCGATGAAGGCGAACGTCAACGCCCCGATGCCTTCGCGCGCGGCGAGCAAGATCGTGTCGCGCCGTGAACATGCGACCCACAGCGGTGGGTGCGGCTTTTGCACGGGCTTGGGCACGACGTTGCGCGGTGGCATCTGGACGTACTGGCCCTCGACGCCCGTGAACGGCGTTTCGGTCATGCAGCGGATCGCGACTTCGAGGCCCTCGCGCCACATCGCGCGCTTTTGCTCGACGTCGATGCGAAAGCCGCGCAGCTCTGCGCGCGAGGATGACTCGCCCGACCCGAATTCGACGCGGCCCTTGGACACGAGATCGAGCGTCGCGATCCGTTCAGCCACACGCGCCGGGTGGTTGTAGGCCGGCGCGGTCTGCACGATGCCGTGGCCGAGTCGGATGTTCTTGGTGCGCTGACTGCAGGCGGCCAGAAACACCTCGGGCGCGCTCGAGTGGGAGTACTCCTCGAGGAAGTGGTGCTCGACCTCCCAAACCGTGTCGATGCCGAGCTCGTCGGCGAGCTCGACTTGGTCGAGCGCATCCTGGAACAGCCTGAGCTCCGAGCCTTCGTCCCAAGGGCGAGGCAGCTGGTGCTCGTAGAAGATGCCGAACTTCATGCCTGTGCTCCGGTTTGTGCAGACGCCACCTTGCCGAGGCAGCGACCGCAGTCATGACTCTGTTTTGAAGAACTTTCAAGACGGTGTGAGCGGATGCGCCGATCGCCCCTGACGATCGACACCACCGGACAATTCGCCCGCGCAGCGGCTAAGCGCCCTCGCGCTGGTACGACGCCGTGCTCGCCTCGGCGAGCCCGTCCGCGATGGCGGCCAACATCGCCAGAGAGGGAGCGCGCAGCACGCCCCGGTCGCCGGCGATCGCCGCCGCCGCGATGGCGCGTCGGTCCCCGCGCTTGCGGTCTGCCAACACGATCACGTGGTAATCGTCGCGCACCGCCGTCCGCGCCGCGGGGGACTCCACGCGCGTGGCGATGCTCGAAGAGTCGTGATTGCTGCTCGTGACGTTCTCGATCTCGCTGCGAACGCGCTGGCGGAGATCCAGAGAGGGTACGTCGCTGCCTCGCTGGCAAAGCAATGAAAGCTCGGTCTCGCCGCAGCCGAACAGATAACCTGTGACGGCGCCCGTCTCTTGAAGCAGCAGATCGAGCGCGCCAGCGGCGCGGTCCTTCGCGGTCACGCAGTCGCGCATGACGGCACGCACAGCCTCGAGATTGGCCGGTCCCATGTCGCACGTATCGCGCGTCCTCACGTCGAACGTGCCGGTAGCGATCTCGCGTTGCAGCCGCTCGCAGCGCCCGATCAACACCGGGTTTTCGGTCGGCAAGAACCAACGCTTGACCTGCGCGAGGTGCTCGCGCGCGCGCTGTGCGTCGCCGGCCATGAGCGCGACCTGCGCGCGAGCTTCGTGCAGCGTGCCGAGCGTGACCGGTCCACCGCGTTGGCCTATATGCACGAGATACTCGTCGATGCGCCGACCGGCCGCAGGCTCGCCCAGCTCGGCCTCGAGCAGCGCGAGCTCCGTGATCAGCGGCACGACCATCGTGGTTACCTGGAGGTCTCGGGCGTCTAGCAGCGATAGCACCCGCTCGCCGATCGCGCGTGCCTGCTCGTGCTCGCCGAGCCGCGCCAAGATGCGGACGTTGGTGCCCATCATCGCCGCCCAGCCGATGAACGAGCGCGGCTCGGCATCCATCAGCTCTCCGATCGTTTCGTGCGCGGCGACGTCGTCACCGTGCAGCGTGTGATACACGGCGCGTGCCAGACGCGCGTAGCGCAAGAGCGAGGGGATCTCCGCGCCCAGCCGATCGAGCTCACCCATCACGCGTCGGATGCCGACGCCGTCGCGGCTCATCAGGTAGAAGAGAATCGAGCTGGTCGGTGCCCAAATCTCGGCGAGCCAGCCCGCGCCGGCTTGCAGCGCGAAGAGCTCGACGCGCTTTCGGTACGCGTCCGCGAGCGCGACTTCGCCGCGAACGCCGTGGTAAGTGGCGCGGATCTGGTCCGCATAGAAGTTGCCCAGGTTGAGCCCGAGTGAATCGAGCCGGTCGGCGATGCACAGAGCCTCCCGATCCTCGCGCAGCCCCTCGAGCGAGCCCCACGCATAGAGCACGTTGGCGGTCATCATCTGCCTGAGCTCTGCCGTGAACCCGATGATGGGCCGCGGGTCCAGAACACGCTCGACCATGCGGCGGCATCCGTCGAGCGTCGACAGCCAGTCGTCCTCGGGCAGCGTCGAGAGAGAGCGCGCGTACTCGGAGATGATGAATGGCGCACTGTCCGGGCCGAGCGCTCTCAGCGGATCGAGCGCCGCAGCCGCGCGTCGCGCCCGCGGGGCATCCATCGTCAAAGCGCCAAGGGCCGTCGTAGCCAGGACCGCCGTGCACAACAGGGGGATCGCCTCAGCGAAGCGCCGCACTGCCAAGCGCGGCCCCAAGGCGAGCACGATGCGCGCGAAGGCGAGGCCCAGCCCCAGGGCGAGCGCCAGATGCGCCCCGACGCGCGGCTGCCATCTGCGCGCCACCGTCAAGCCGAACGCATCCTGCAACAACTCCAACGCCTCGTCGCCATGGCGTTCGACCACCCGGCGGTCGGAGAAGAAGCCGGTAGCGACCACAGACGCGAGCAGGCGCGCTTGCTCGCTCTTGGGGTAGTCGAGTCTGCGATACACTTCGAAAGCCGCTTCGAGCGCCGGCGTCATGTCTGTGGTGGCATCGTCGGTGGACCGAACGGCCCCGAGGTCGGCCAGCAGCTCTGCGCCGCGTCGTTCTTCGCCGCCGTGCAGCAGGTGCCAACCGGCGTCGAGCATGGCTTGCGGGTCGTCGCGGCCCTCGCGTTCGAGCAGCCGGCCGAACTGGGCGTGAAGGCGGCGGCGTTCGACGTCGTCCAGGCGGCGCAGGACCGCCTCGTGGATTGTGCCATGGCTGAAGCGGACATCGTCCTCGCTCGCCACGACGATGCCGCGCTGTGCGAGCTCGGACAACGCCCTTTGCGGCTCGGCAATACGCTCGAGGCGCGCGACCTCGAGGCATCGCTCGATCGGCGTCGCCGTCCGATGCACACACAGCGCGAGCGCGAGCTTGGCTGCGTCCGGGCTCAGGCGCGCCAAGCGTGCATCGAGCGCTTGCCCGATGTCTCTCGGCAGAGCTTCGCGTGCCAGCTCCTGCGGTAGCACCCATGCGCCGTCGATGAAACGGATCACCTGCTGCTCGATCAGATGCTGCAACAGATCGATGCAACCTTGCGGGTTGCCCGACGTGAGCTCCTGCAACCACTCGGCGAGGCGTTCGCTGTTGCTGACCGCGCCAAAGGTCGAGCGCACCAATCCGAGCACCTCTTCGGGCTTGAA
>JBIOJD010000279.1:0-5515 GCA_044450485.1 Polyangiales bacterium
AGACTGGGGGTCTAGGGGTCGCTGGTTCGAATCCAGTCGCCCCGACCAACTTTAACTCTGGGGGCGGCGTATGCCGCCCTTGCCGTTTCGCCTGCGCGCGCTCAGCGCCGGCTGCGGATCGGGACACTGCTCGGGACGGCGGAGGTCACCGTCGCGGTCGTGGGCCTGGGCGCGTCGGCCGACTTCGGGGGCGCCATCGCGACGTCGAGCGCCTTGAGCAGGTCAGCGAGCTCGCGCCGGATCGCCAGCAGATCCGCCCGCCAGCTCACGTTCCGCGCCGCCTCGGGATCCGGCTCGCTGGCCACGCGGTCGCGGTTGAGCTCGCGCAGCTTGCGCTTGGTGCCTGCCATGGTCAGGCCGTCGTCCTGGAGCATGCGCTTGACCAGCATCGCCAGCTCCACGTCGCGCCGGCGGTACATGCGGTGCGCGCCACGCGTCTTCATCGGGCGCAGCGCCGGCAGCTCGGTCTCCCAGTAGCGCAGCACGTGGGGCTTCACGCCCACGATCTGGGCGACTTCCCCGATCTTGAAGAACAGCTTGTCTGGGAGCTGAGTATCGTTCACGGTCGCGCCACACGACGGCCCGACCATAGTACGCGATTTTGTGCGTCAAGCCTCAGCCGTCCGCGACGCGCGGGTAGCGCCCTACTCTGCGCTCTGGATCTCGGGGTCGCTCTTGGCGGCTTCGGCAGCCTTCTTCTTGGCCGCAACCTTCTGGGGATTGAGCACGTTCTTCAGGACTTGGCTCGGCTTGAACGTGAGCACCCGCCGCGCGCTGATCGGGATCGGCTCGCCGGTCTGGGGGTTGCGGCCGATGCGCTGCTTCTTGCCCCGCACGACGAAGTTGCCGAAACCGGAGATCTTGACCTTGCCCCCGTGGGCGAGCGTCTCCTTCATGGTCTCGAACACGGCCTCGACGACCTCTGCCGATTCCTTCTTGGAGAACCCGCCCACCTTCTCGTAAACGCAATCGATGATTTCGGCCTTGGTCATCGATGCCTCCCTCCGGCTGCTTTCCATGTGAGCACAAGCGGTTTTGGAGCACAAGGCCATCAGGGCAAAAAGCCCCCTGAATCCGCCTACTTGGGCGCACCTGGGGCTGCGGGATTCGGCAGCTTTGGGGGCTTCAGCGGCGGACTGAGCCGGAGAAGCGCTGCTCGGCGGCCGCCGCGACCTTGGCGTGCAGCTCGTCGACGACCTTGTCGGTCAATGTCGCGTCGGGATCGCGATAGACGAGGTGAAAGGCCAGGCTCTTGTGGCCGGCAGGCACGGGATCGCCGCGATAGATGTCGAAGAGGCTCACGGCCTCGCAAAGCGGTCCGGCCGCGGCTTCGAGCGCGGAGCCGACCTCGCCCGAGGGCAGCGCCTCGGCCACCACCACTGCCAGATCGCGCGTGGCCGACGGGAAACGCGGCAGACCCGTAACCTTGGTCGGTCCGATTGCCGCGCGCGCCTCCAGCAACGACGTCACCTCGATGCAAGCCCAGATCGGGCGGCCCTCGAGCGCGAGGGCTTCGACCACCTGCGGGTGAAGCTCGCCGAGGTGCCCGATGGCTGTGCCCGCCAAACGCACGGCGGCCGCGCGCTTGGGGTGAAGCTCGGGCGCACCGTGACTGAGATCGAGATCGACGACGGTGGCGGGGAGCTGGGCGCAGAGCGGGCGCACCACCGCCTCGATCGCGGCCTTGGCGTCGTAGAAGTCGTAGAGCGATCCATCTTCGTACCAGGAGCGACGTTGGCCCCAGAACAGCAGCCCGAGCTGATACCGCTCCTCGGGCAGCGGCTGGCCGGGTCGGGGACGGAACACGCGGGCGAGCTCGAACTGGGCGAAGGTCTTCTGTTGTTGGTGTTGCGCCTGGCGCAAGTTCGCACCTAGACCGGGCAAGAGCGAAGTACGCATCGCCGACCGCTCTTCGGACAGAGGGTTCACGATCCGCAGCGTGAGCGGCGAGGCCCGAGCGGCGGTTAGCTCGGCCTGCGACACGAACGCGTAGTTGACCGCCTCGTTGAGGCCGGCCGCTGCCGTGAGCTCTCTCAACCGCCGCAGCAGGACGATCAGCTCGGGCGTGGCCTGCTCGGAGGGCGCGATGCGCGGCAGGACGCTCGGCAAGCCGTCGTAGCCCGACAAGCGGGCCAGCTCCTCGATGAGATCGATTTCGCGGCCGATGTCGGGGCGATGGCTCGGCGCTTTCACGCTGTAGCCGTCGGCCGAGCGCTCGACCTCGCAGCCAATGGCGCGCAGCAGCCTTTCGGTGCGCTCGCCTGGCACGGAGGTGCCGAGCACCGTCTGCACGCGGGCCGAGCGCAGCGCGATGGGGCGCGACGGCAGCTTTGCGGCCTGAACGTCGAGGGCTTCTGCGACCGCGGTGCCGCCGCACAACTCGGCGATCAGCGCGCTGGCGTACGCGAGCACCGCACGCACGCCGCCCGAGTCGACTCCGCGCTCGAAGCGGTGGCTCGAGTCGGTGTGCAGACCCGTCCGTTTGCTGGTCCTGCGCACCGAGCGGGGATCGAAATACGCGCACTCGATCAGCACGCGCGTGGTGTCGGGACTGATCTGCGAGCCTTCGCCACCCATCACGCCCGCGAGCGCGACCGGGCCTCGGCCATCGCAGATCAAGAGGTCGTCATCGGTGAGCGTGCGCTCCGCGCCGTCGAGCGTGCGCATGCGCTCACCGGGTCGGGCCAGTCGCACGTCGATGCGCGAATCGGCCAAGCGCGCGTAGTCGAACGCGTGCAGCGGATGCCCGAACAGCATCAGCAAGTAATTGGTCGCGTCGATGATGTTGCCGAGCGCGCGCAGGCCGAGCACGTGTAGGCGGTACCGCAGCCAGAACGGTGAAGGACCGACTGTGGCGCCGAGCACGAGCGCGGCGCCGTAGCGCGGGCAGCGCTCCGCCGCCTGGATCTCCACTCGCACGGGCGCGAAGCCACCGTCCTCCGAGCCCGGCTGTGCGGCACCCAGGCCCAGATCGAACACCGACTCACGTTGCGGCCACTGGCCGGCCGCAGCCCGCGCGACCCGCTCGACCGCCGGCGGTCTCGGCATTGCGAACGGCGCCTCGAACAGCGCGCACAGCTCGCGCGCGAGCCCCACGTGGCCCAGGCAATCCGGGCGATTCGGCGTCAGCGAAAGCTCGTAGACCGTGTCGCGCAGACCGAGCGCATCGGCCGCGAGCGCGCCGGGTCGTCCGGCTGTCGCAGCATCGAGCACGAGGATCCCTGACTCGTCGCTGCCCGCGTCGAGCTCGCGTTCGCTGCACAACATGCCGGCCGAGGTCACGCCTGCGAGATCGCGCTCTGCGATCGTGAGGCCGCCTGGGAGCGTGGCGCCGAGCTGCGCAAGCACCACGCGACCGCCCGGCGGCGGAACGTTGGGTGCGCCGCACACCACTTCCTGCTCGGCGCGCCCGTCGAAGACCGTGACCAAGCGCAGCTTCTCGCGCTTGGGGTGCGGCCGGATGCCGTGCACCTCGGCCACCACCACGCGCTCGAGCCCAGCGCCGAAGTGCCGTACGGCTTCGACCTCGATGCCGGCTGAGGTCAAACGTGCAGCGACCTCGCTCGGGTCGAGGCGCAACCCGGTCAACTGAGACAGCCATGCGTGCGATGCGAGCATCGAGCCTCAGAGCTGGTTCAAGAAGCGCGGGTCGTTGCCGTAGAGCAGCCCCAGGTGCGGAATGCCGTAACGCAGCATCGCAACACGATCGATGCCGAGGCCGAACGCGAAGCCGGTGTAGCGCTCGGGGTCGTAGCCGACGTGCTCGAAGACCACCGGGTGGATCATCCCGCAGCCGAGAAACTCGAGGAAACCGGTGTTCTTGCACACGCGGCAGTCGGGCGCGGAAGGGCGCTGCCAGCGCCGGCAGATGGTGCAGCCCACGTCGATCTCGCCGCCGGGCTCCACGAACGGAAAGTAGCTCGGGCGAAAACGCACGGGGATGTCCGCGCCGAACAGGCGTCGCAGGAAGTGCGTCAATACGCCCTTCAAGTGCGCGAAGCTCGTGCCCTCGTCGACCAGGAAGCCCTCGAGCTGCATGAACATCGGCGAGTGGGTAGCGTCGTCGTCGCGCCGAAAGGTCGCGCCCGCGGAGACCACTGCCAGCGGTGGCTTGCGCCGCAGCATCTCGCGCACCTGCACGGTGGACGTATGGGTGCGCAGCACCACGCTGCGGTCGGCCGCGCTGCCATCGGGGGCGGCCACGAAGAACGTGTCCTGCATGTCGGTCGCAGGGTGGTCCTTGGGAAAGCCGAGCTTGTCGAAGTTGTTCTCGTGCAGGTCGATCTCGGGACCATCTGCGATGTCGAACCCCATCGATGCAAAGATGTCGAGCAGCTCGTGCTTCACGCGCGTCAGCGGGTGCAGGCGCCCGGGCCGGACGCCGCGGCCCGGCAGCGTCACGTCGAGGTGCGGTCCAGTCAGCTCGGCGTCACGCGCAGCGCGCAGCAAGGCCTGCAGGCGTGCCTCGAACGCGCCCGCGATCTGGCTCTTGAGCTCGTTGGCGCGGCGGCCGAGGTCGCGGCGCCGCTCGCCCGGCAGCTCCGGCATCAGCTTCATCAAGCGCGTGAGCTCACCGCTCGGGCCGAGGATGCGCGCGTTCTCCCCGCGCAACGCTTGCTCGTCGGCTGCGGCGGCAAACGCGGACTGGTACTCGGCGGCGCAGCGCTCTAGGCCCGCCTCGAAGGCGGTCACCGGGTCCGCGCCAGCCATGTCAACGCCCGGCGGCGTCGAGCACGGCCTTGAAGCCGCCTGGATCGCTGAGCGCGAGGTCCGCCAGGATCTTGCGATCGATCGCGATGCCGGAGCGGCGCAACGCACCGACGAGCCTGCTGTAGCTCATGCCGTGCAGCCTGGCCGCGGCGCCGATGCGCGTGATCCACAGGCGCCTGAAATCGCGCTTGCGACGGCGCCGGTGGGCGAAGGCGTCGGCCCAGGCGTTGTGGACCTGCTCGACCGCGGCGCCGTACAGACGGCTGCGGGACGAGTAGTAACCCTTGGCGTGCCGGAGCACACGGTTGCGACGACGGCGGGCTTTGAAGCCTCTTTTGGCGCGCGGCATAGTCTGCTCCTTCTCTAGAACGAATAGGGAAGCAGCCGCTTGAAGCGCTTCGCATCCGAGACGTCGACCATGTCGTTCTTGCGTAGCCTTCGCAGGCGCCTGGCGGACTTGCCCCGCATCAGGTGTCGCTGGCCAGCCTTGCCGCGACGTACGCGGCCCGAGCCGGTCACGCGCAGGCGCTTGGCCGCCGCGCGCTTGGTCTTGGTCTTCGGCATGCTGTTCCCGTCTTTGGTTACGCTGAGCCAGCGCGCACGCGGCGCAGCGCGGAGAGCGCGAAGTTCTAGGGGGCACCCCCCACAAAGTCAAGCAGGCCTTGATACCGGGGAGGGCACGCGCCCTCCCCGCCCCAACCGGCAAAGCCGTTTGGGGCCCCACCCCACGTGGGGTTCGCTTCGCTCACGGGAAGCCCGTTTCGTTTCAGCGGCGCTCGACGGTGGGGCCCGGGCGGGGCTCGGG